>CALVXE010000141.1 GCA_944368795.1 uncultured Clostridia bacterium
AGCGCATTTATCCGCGGGGTGAAAACTCTGAAAGGGGCCGACGTATTTGCGTCCGACTTGCGCGGCGGCGCAGCGTTAACTTTGGCCGCAATATCGGCGGAAGGGCAGAGCAGTGTAACCGATCTCAGTTATATCGATCGGGGGTACTCGGAGTTCGAATATAAGTTGCGGGGGGTCGGCGCAAAGATCCGGCGCGTTCGGGTTTGATTTTTACAAAAGAGGAGACGCGATGCGAAGCAAGAAATTCGTCATTATTTATGCGGTTGTCATCTTTCTGATTGTGTTTTTGATCACTTTCAATTCCGTATGTTCGATTTCGCAATTTGAAATTCGTTTCGAAGCGGGCAGTACGGAAATGCAGACAAGCGCCGAAAACATACAAGCGCGATTAGATGATGAATATTTGAAAAAGAACTTTCTCTTTTTCAAGGAATCAACCATTACTTCGGTCGTGGCGGAAGAGAGCGGCGGGTACCTCGAAGTTACGGAAATCGAAAAGCATTTTCCCAATCGTATAACGGTACGCATCCGCGAGAAGTATGAATGTTATGCCTTTGTAAAAGACGGAAAATATTATGTAATCGGCGATGACGGTACCGTGCTTGCAATTAAAGACCAAAACGTCAATAACATTGCGGGGCGAAACGTCGAAATTGCAGGTTTTCAGTTTGAAGAACCGGCGGTCGGTGAAGTGTTTTCCGTGTCGGCACGTCAGTCGCAGGCATACGATGCTTTGCTTGCGCTGTTCGAACAAATCGAGGCGGCGCAGATGCGAGGAAATATTTCCAAAATCGAATACTATGATATGGGGGTCAGCGATCCTCAGAAGAACTTTACTTATTTTTATATCGACTGCATCGAAGGGCTGCGTATCCGCATAGTAAAACCGGAGCAAAATGCCGAGGCGAAGGCAAAGCTGACTGTATCGAGCTATCTTTCCGGAGATGCGGAAGGCGGCGGCTTCGGCGATGCGGAGCGTACCTACGGATATATTACGATTCAGGAAAGCGGCGGCGCTGTAACGTCGGTTTATTCGCAGGAAAAACCGAACGATTGGATAGCATAATTTGTTGCCGATTGCCAATTTTTGGAAATAACGTTTCCCGAAAGATTTCTCTCGGGAAACGTTATTTTTATTGACAAGGAAAAAATAATATTATATAATAGTGTTTGTATAAACCACGCGATTCCAAAGATAAATTCGGAGAGCAGAAATGAGCCGCAGAAGCGTAGCCGTACTCGATGTGCAATCCACCGCCGTTACCGTAGTGATCGGGGAACGGGGGGTAAATAATACTTTTGTATTTAAAGGTATTCATAGCGAGACTTACGACGGTTTTTCCGACGCGGCTTTTTTTGACCTGAAAAGTTTACAGGACGCGATCAATATTTCTTTGGAAGAGGCGGAGCGCAGCTGCGGAGAGGCGATCCGGGAAATTTTTGTCGGTGTTCCGGGTGAGTTTATACACGTTTCTACGAAACGCTGTCTTTTAAGTTTTCAAAGCAAACGACGGATCGTGCAATCGGACATCAATACTCTTTTTGCGAACGGATTTACCGAGAGGGAAGAAGGTTATACGCTGATCCGCCGTTCGGCTATCGGTTATATAACTTCAGACAACCGAAGGACGATCGATCCGTTGGGAATGGTAAGCGATTCTTTGGAAGGGTATTTAAGCTATTTTTCCGCAGACAATCGCTATACAGATGTTTTGCGCAACATTTTGGCCGAATACGGGATACAGAAAACGGAGTTTTTGCCCGTATCGCTGGCGGAAGCACTGTATCTGATACCTTCCGAAACGCGCGACGAGTATGCTATCTTATTGGATATCGATAAAATCTCGATGACGTTCAGCGTCGTATGCGGTAACGGGATCGTTTATCAGAATGCATGTTCCGCGGGAGGAGGACACGTAACCGCCCAGATTTACAGGGACGGCGACGTCGATTTGCCCTTTGATGTGGCGGAAGCGATGATCGGGAAAATCAACCTGTCGAGTAAGGATGAAGAATCGGTCATCGAATATGTCGGGAAAGATCGCACTTATTCAATGCCGATGCGCTTTTTAAAAGAAAGAGTCAAGGACGGTTTGGATATCCTGTGCGAAATTATTAACAAATGCCTCGAACTGTGTGACGACAGAAATATAGAGTACAAGCCGATTTTGCTTACAGGCGGGGGAATTACATGGATTCGCGGCGCACGCGAACATCTGACCAATCGGCTCAATAAAGTCGTGGAAATAGTGGCGCCGAATCTACCTTATTACAACAAGGCGGCTCAAAGTTCTCTGTTGAGTCTCTTGAATATGGCGCTGGATACAAAGCGCGAAAAAAGTATTTTTTACAAATTATTTAACGGATTTGGAGGATAAACATCGCTATGTTTAACAGTTTAGACAGTTTGTCTGGTGTGGCAAGGATCAAAGTGATCGGGGTCGGCGGAGCCGGCAACAATGCGGTCAATCGTATGATCGAGGCGGGAATTCAAAGCGCAAGTTACGTAGCAGTAAATACGGATAAACAGATATTATTGCTTTCAAAAGCGGAGAATAAAATACAGATCGGATCTGCATTGACAAAGGGCTTGGGGGCAGGCGCTGAACCCGAAGTGGGCAGAGCGGCAGCCGAAGAAAGTAAAGAAGTGCTTACGGAAGCGGTGAAAGATACGGATTTGCTGTTTATTACCGCAGGAATGGGGGGCGGCACGGGAACCGGAGCCGAACCGGTCATTGCGAAAATTGCCCGCGATTTAAAGATCCTTACGATCGCAATCGTAACCGAACCCTTCAATTTTGAAGGGAAAAAGCGTATGGACAATACGGCCAAAGGGCTTGAAAATCTCAAAAAATATGTCGATACGCTCATTATAATTCCGAACGATAAAATCACGTGCGTTGTACCGAAAAACACGCCCATGGTAGAAGCTCTCCGCGTAGCGGATGAGATTTTAAAGCAAGGTATTCGCGGCATTGCCGACTTGATCGTCAATCCCGCCCTTATCAATCTCGATTTTGCCGATGTTCGCACGATTCTTAAAGACCAGGGGCTGGCCCATATGGGTGTCGGCGTTGCAAAAGGTGAAAACAGGATCGTAGAAGCGGTTCGCCTCGCCGTAAACTGCCCCTTGCTTACCACAACGATCGAAGGCGCAAAAGGTGTTATCTTGAATATCGTCGGCGGCAATGACTTGACGATGGACGAGGTGCAGACGGCGGCAACTCTCGTACAGAGCGTTGTCGACTATTCGGCAAATATCATATTCGGCGCTTGCATAGACAGTAACATCAACGATGAGGTAGAGGTTACTGTTATCGCTACGGGATTCCCGAATATCGAAAACATGTACAATGCGAAAGACGAACGCAATGTTTCCAGCCGTAACTTTTTCGTGAACAGAGGGCTGCCTGAAAGGGCGCCGGAAGAAGGGGCTGCGGCGCAAAATGTTCAGCCTGCACAGAATGCGTCGCCTTCTTATATCCGCACGCCTTTAAACAATACTATGCAGGGGCAGCAGCCGCCGGTATATAAGCAGCCTTATCAGCAGCAGTATGATCAGGGAAGGATGCAATATCAGCAGCAACAGTATCAGCAGCCTGCACAGCCGCAGTATGCACAGCAGCCTCAGCAACCGCAGCCGCAATATGCGGGACAGGCTCAATACAGGCCGCAGCCTCAATATCAGCAACAGCCGCAGTCGCCGCAATATCAGCAGCCTGTACAGCCGCAATATCAGCAGCCGCAGCAGATGCAGCGGCAGGCAGCCGAAGAAGATAAGGGGAAAGAATTGCCTACATTTGTTCAGAGGCTCTTCAATAAGAGAAAGTAAAATTATATAGATAAAAAAGGGGAGGCGCTTCATTTGAGAAGTTCCTCCCCTTTAAAATAACTTACACAGAGCAAACGGAATAAATTCCGATCGCTTCAAAAGGTAAGCCGATCGTTTTTTTGAATCATGTACGGAACATCATTCCTCTTTTTCCAGCTCTTCTTTGTAGGTAGTAATAATTGCTTGTTTGATTTGTTCACGCGTTTCCGAATTCAGGGGGTGCGCAATATCCCTGTATTCTCCGTCACTGGTCTTGCGGCTGGGCATTGCGATAAAAGGTCCGTCTGCACCTTCGATTACTTTGATGTCATGGACGGCAAAGCAATCGTCGATGGTGATAGAAGCAACCGCTTTTAATTTGCTTTCATCTTTCTTTACGAATCTGATTCGAACGTCTGAAATTTTCAAATCAATCAACCTCCTTATGCAGTAACGTTCATTCGTAATTCCATTTTACTATACATTTTTTGAATTTTCAATAGTGTAACGAAAAAATTTTTAAAAATTTCAAAAAATTTTGTTTTTTTTCGATAAATATGTCAGTTTTTTTCTGTAAAAGCATATATTTATCGTATGAGAAAAGCGTTTTGGACGGATAAAGAGTCCGTTTTTTTTATTGGGATCGGCGGAATCAGCATGAGCGGGCTCGCGCATTATCTGCATACGCTCGGTTTTTTCGTGCAGGGAAGCGACGTTCAGGCAAACGAACAAACTGCGCAGCTCGAAAAAGAGGGTGTCCGTATATTTATAGGGCATAAAGCTTCCAATTTAAACGGATCGGAAATCGTTGTGGTCAGTTCGGCGATCTCCGATAAAAATCCGGAACTGATGGAAGCAAAAAAGAGAAATTTGCCGGTCGTCGGCAGGGCGGAATTGCTGTCGCTGGTAGCGTCGGAATTTGAAAATGTGATCGGGATCGCTGGCTGTCACGGCAAGACGACGGCAACAGCCATGTGTGCGCACGTTATGCGGGAGTGTTCGGGGAACGCCAGTGCGCATATCGGGGGGGATGATTTTGAATTTCACAATTTTTATGCCGGCGGAAATAAATTTTTTATTACGGAAGCATGCGAATTTCAAGGGAATTTTTTAAAACTTAAACCGGATTTTGCGGTTATCCTCAATACGGATGCGGATCATCTGGAATATTACAAAAATGAAGAAAATCTTCTGCGCGCATATGAAGAGTTTGCGTCTTCTGCCGGAGGATGCGCTGTCTGTTCGGAAGACCGGATAGCAAAAAAAATTCCGCGGGCAATGACATTCGGCATGGGAAAGAACAGCGATGTGTCTGCCGAAAATATTCGTTCGAATGGCGGTAAATACTCTTTTTCGCTGCGCATCCAAGGTGAGATATTCGACAGAATACGCCTAAATGTTTATGGACGGCATAATATTTATAACGCTTTGGCGGCCGCAAGCGTTGCCTGTTACTACCATTGTCCGTCGGCATTTATTGCCGAACAGCTTCAAAATTTTCGCGGTATCCGCAGGCGGTTTGAGTTTTTGGGAAAATTATGCGGGGCCGACATTATTGCGGATTATGCGCACCATCCGCGCGAATTGGCGGCTGTGCTTCGAACAGCCGGCGAAATGGATAAAGGCAAGTTGTTCGTTGTATTTCAGCCGCATACATATTCGAGAACGAAACTTTTGTTTGAAGACTTTGTCCGCGTTTTAAAAGATATCGAGAATCTTGTAATTTATAAAACATATCCGGCGAGGGAATATTTTGATGCGGAGGGCAGTGCTTTGACTTTGGCCGAAAGTCTTCCGAAATCTCTGTATATTGAATCATTGCGCGAGTTGGGGATCTACTTGCGGTGTTCTCTGACGCCGGAAGACAGGGTGCTGTTTTTAGGCGCGGGCGATATTTATTACGTGGCCAAACAACTTTTGCAAAAGCGGAAAATATAAAAACAGAGCGGCTGAATTGAGCCGCTCTGTGCTTTTAAAAGTAAATATCGGATCCTTTTGCAGTGCAGGAATAAATGTAATCGATAAATTGCTTTGCGCGTCGGGGGGATCGGCCTCCTTTTATGAGTGCCCAACGTTCGGCCAAAGAAAAGAGCTCCTCCTGCGGCATTGTAATTTTCGCGTCTTCGGCAAGCTGACGCACGATCGAAAGGTACTCATTTTTCCCGGTGGAAGAGAAGCATACGGTCAACCCGAATCGATCGGACAGTGAAAGCTGTTCTTCCATAGTATCGCGCGCATGCACGCTGTTTTCTCGGTCCGAAAAATTTTCTTTAAGGATATGGCGCCGGTTGGAAGTAGCGACGATCATAACGTTGGCGCTCTTTTCGTTCATGCTTCCTTCCAGGCTGGCTTTTAAAGAAGTTACGTTTTCGTCATGTTCTTCCAACGAGAGGTCGTCGATGAACAATAAAAATTTAAAGGGCAAAACCGCCAGCAGTTCTTTGACGGCGTTGATCTCTTTGATTTGATTCTTGGGGATTTCTACGGCGCGCAAACCTTTTTCGGCATATTTGTTCAAAACGGCATGCACGGTCGAGGATTTGCCTGTGCCTTTGTCGCCGTAAAGGAGCATGTTCGTAAAAGGAAGTCCCTGAACGAAATTCACGACGTTGTCTTCTACCAATCGCTTTTCTGTTTCATAATCTTTCAGGTCTGAAAGCGAAATGTCGGAAGTGTTTCGCACCGGGCACAAATTCCCGTTTTCGAATGTAAATGCCTTGCTGCCGATGAAAATTCCATAGCCGTTCTTCCGGTAAAACTCTTCCGCTGAAGAGATCGATCGTTCAGAGCTCCAGCACGGTCCGAACAGGGAATTATACTCCCCATAGCGAATGCAAGGGTAATCTTTCGGCAGCGCGAGTTTTTCGGCCAGGCTGTCGGCGGCTTTGGCGAAATTTTGAAGGATGATCAAATCTCTCCGGTAGGCTTCCCGAATATGGGGGGTAAGATTCCCTTCAAAGGCCCGCTTGGCAAAAAGATTGTCGTCGAATAAAATTTTCCGCGCTATATACTCGCCGAATCGGTCTTCATGATCGCATTCCAACAACAATTCATATGCGCGTGCATAATCGGTTGCGTTTCGCTCTTCAAGAGCTTTTTTATAGTTTGCGGCTATTGGATCGGAAAAGATGTTTTTCAACAGGATCAATTCTTCCGTCTCTGTACGCATGGCGTTCCCTCCGTTCAAAGTTGCTTCCATTATATATTTTTTTTGAAGAAAACGCAATAATTTCATCCTTGTTTTCCCTACAGAGAGTAATTCGCTTCACGCATAGCACTCATAACAAAAATTCATTGTGAAAATCGTTGAATTGCTTGACGGATTTTTTTTTGCGTACTATAATATTTAAGAATTTGATTCAGAATAAATTGTTCGGAGGAAGAACTCTCATGTCAAAAATATATTATCAGTCCGATTGTGATATCAATGTGCTGAAGAATAAGACGGTCGCTATTATCGGCTATGGCAGCCAAGGCCATGCGCATGCGCTTAATTTAAAAGAGAGCGGCGTAAAAGTAGTGGTTGGCCTTTATAACGGCAGCAAATCTTGGGCTAAAGCAGAAAAAGCGGGCTTAAAGGTGATGACTGCGGCGGAAGCGGCCAAGGCGGCAGATATTATTATGATCTTGACGCCCGATGAAAAACAGGCAAAGCTGTATAAAGAAAGTATCGAGCCGAACCTGACGGAAGGAAAGGCTCTTGCGTTTGCGCACGGCTTTAATATTCATTTCAAACAAATTACTCCTCCCGCCAATGTGGATGTGTTTATGATTGCGCCGAAAGCTCCCGGCCACACCGTTCGTTCGGAATATGTTGCAGGCAAAGGAACGCCTTGTTTGGTGGCGATCCATCAGGATGCGACGGGTAAGGCATTGGATATCGCCTTGGCGTATGCCGCGGGGATCGGCGGCGCGCGCGCCGGCGTTTTGGAGACAACGTTCAAGTGCGAAACGGAAACCGACTTGTTCGGCGAGCAGGCCGTGCTTTGCGGCGGCGTAACGGCGCTCATGAAAGCGGGCTTCGAAACTTTGGTCGAAGCGGGGTATGATCCCAGAAACGCGTATTTTGAATGCATTCACGAAATGAAGCTGATCGTTGATTTGATTTACAAAGGCGGCTTCTCGATGATGCGTTATTCCATCTCCGATACGGCGGAATTCGGCGACTACGAAATCGGTAAACGTATTATTACGGAAGAGACGAAGAAGGAAATGAAAAAAGTGCTCGAAGAGATCCAGGACGGCACCTTTGCGAGCAAGTGGATCGCCGAAAATAATAACGGCAGGGCGCATTTTAATGCAAAACGCGCAATGGAGGCTTCGCATCAATTGGAAGAAGTCGGCAAAGAATTGCGTAAAATGTATTCCTGGAGCAACGAGAAAGAAGATATGTAAATCTTTTTTCGAGGCCCCCGCATCGGCGGGGGCTTTTTTATTTGTCTGATTGCAAAAAATATATGCGGTAAACAATAAATCCCGCTTATTTAATTGAAATAAAAGCAAAAAAATGATATAATAAATTCAATGACCGAATTACGGTTTTATCCATATAGGGGAGATGCGTTTTGAATAACCTGGGAAGAGGCAGCGAAAACAATAAAAAAGATAAAGATCGAATTTTTACGCGCGAAACGATGGGAATTGTTCTCGTGCTTTTTGCCGTTCTTGCGCTCGTTTTGCTGATTACGCGCGATGTCGTATTCGGCAGTGTCGGCTTTGCAATCAGTTCGTTTTTATTGGGAACGTTCGGCTATTGTTCGTATGCGGTATTGGCCGCGCTTGTTTATGCAGGCATTGTTCTGATCACAGGGAAAAAATTCAGCGTTTCCCGAAAAACAGCGTGGTTATGCGTTCTTTTGTTTGCCTGTCTCGTATGTTTGGTGCATACTATCACGGCCGCGACTTCCGGAATATCGTATGCAAGCTACGGCGAATACTTGGCGGCTTGCTACAAGGCAGGGGAAAACAGCTTTTTTCAAACGACGGGCGGCGGCGTAATCTTCGGGCTGATCGTTTTCCCCGTAGTTAAGTTGACGACAGCCGTCGGCGGATATATCATTTTTTCGCTCCTCACGGTCGGCGCCGCATACCTGATCTATGCATCCAAAACCGGTGCTTTGGGAAAACGCCGCAAACATCGCAAAGAGGCGGAACCGGCCGATGCGGCAATGCATTCGGCAACAGAAAATACATCCGGGCTTTATAATCTGAACTATGCGGAAACGCCGTCATGGCAGGCATACGAACAGCCTTCTCCTGTTCAAGAACCGAATTACGCGCAGGAGCAGCAGGTGAACAGGCAAACGATCGATCCGATCGAAAGATCGAAGCGTCTGTATTCGATCGGGGAGGATTTTAACTTTAAATCGAAGCGTGAAATGCGTCAGGAAGCCCGTCGGGCGCAAGATCAGCAGCCGCCCGCGTCCGCGCCTATGTCTCCTTATGCGCAGAGCCACAGCATACTGTATCCTGACCGCGGCAACGATAGCGGCTATAATTGGTACAATGAAAGATTCGGCGGAGGCGGCGCGCCGGCTCGTAGTTCGGCGGCAAAGAGCTCAGCCTCGGCCGATGCCCCGTACAGCAGTTATACAAGCAACAGAATTTTTGATAAAGATTCTTATTTCAATAATCCTAACCGCGGAGCAATCAGCCGAGAGCAATACTCCGAATATTTCCGGAGTTCTTCTTCATCGGCTTCGTCGGCTTTTTCAGAAGGGCATGAAAGGTCGACTCCTCGCCCGCAATCGCCGGCGGCGCAGCAAACGCCCGCGCAGAATGCCGCGCCTACTTATTCTGAGATGTATTCGGACGAGGCCGAAAATAACATTGCTTATTCAAACAGGCCGAAAAAGATCGTTGCGGATGCGACGCATGTCGAAGACGGGACAAATAAAGCGGGACAGCAAAGCGCTGGCGATTTTTATCGCCGCGATGTCAATACGGAGTATTCTTCCGGTGCATTGAAGCGAGATTCAAATTTATTTGAGCCGAAAAAACGCGAAGATTTATCGGTATCGGAGAGTAAGGCCGAGCAAGAGAGAAATGAAGAGAAAGGACCAAATTCTCCTCATGTGGATATCGAAGATACCGTCCGCAGGGCCGGCTTCGGGGACTTCGCGTCTCGGCGTTCGGTTCCTGCCGCAGAAGAGCCGACTCATTCGATGCGAGCGAGCAGAGACGAAAAGGATCTGGAATCGGCAGAACCCGAGACGAGCCCGCGGTTAAAGGATACGGCAGAGGATTTTGAACGGACAGGCAGGCCTCTCAGAACTCGAGACGAACAGAGCCTTTCCCCGGAGACGGAAAAAGAGGAAGAAAAATCGAGTCTGCAGCCTCTTTCCGAAGATTTTGAGTCTGTCGTGAATTTATTTGACGGAGACGAGGAACCTGCAGAGTCGGCTGTTCCGGAGGCTGTCGAACAAATATCCCGAAACGAAAGGGAGGAGCCTGTCCCCCTTGAAAGTCGCCGAGACAGAATGCGGCAGGAGCCTTTGCCCAAGCAGGAAGAAAACAAACCGCGCGCAAAACATGTTTATCCGCGCTATAACGCGCCTCCGCTGGATATATTGAAAGACTACCAGGGAATGGACGCGCTTGACGGAGACGAATTGGAATGGAATAAAAATACGATCGTCGAAACTCTTTCGAACTTAAAGATCCCTTCGGAGATCGTTAAAGTTACGCAGGGGCCGGCTGTTACGCGGTATGATATCGATATTCCCGGAAATATTCCGACTTCCCGCGTACTCAGTTGCGATAAAGAACTTGCAATGCGTTTGCATGCGAAAGACGGCGTTAATATTCAAACGAACTATGAGAACGGTTCGATCAGCATCGAGGTCCCGAACAAACAGAGGGCGACGGTCGGGTTAAAGGAGATCCTCTGTTCGGAAACGTTCAATAAGAGCAAGCCCGGTTCGCTGATGTTTGCAATGGGCAAGGATATCGAAGGGCGCGTCGTATGCGGCGATATTTTTAAGATGAAGCACTTGCTCGTTTCGGGAGCAACCGGCTCGGGCAAGAGTATTTGCCTGCATTCGCTGATCATCAGTATGTTGTATAAATACAGCCCCGAAGAGCTTCGGTTCATTATTATCGACCCGAAGCAGATCGACTTTGCCGTATACGATAAACTGCCTCATCTGATGATCAATGAGATACTCAGCAACGATATCCCCAAGATAATCAACGTATTGAATTGGTCGATTACGGAAATGGAGCGCCGTTATGCTCTGTTCCGTGAAAAGGCGAAACAGGGGATACCTGTGCGCGAAATCGATGATTATAACGCTCGCCTGGAGCCGGACGAAGAGCGTCTGCCGAAGATCGTCATCATTATCGACGAGCTTGCCGATTTGATGTCGGCCGCCAAAAAAGAGATCGAGGACCGTATCCAGAGGCTTACGCAGAAATCTCGTGCCGCGGGGATCCATATGGTCTTATCGACGCAGAGACCGTCCGTCAACGTTATCACGGGCGTGATCAAGACGAACCTGCCCACGCGAATCGCGTTAAAACTTACGCAGGAAGTCGATTCCCGGACGATTTTGGATGAATCGGGAGCCGAAAAACTTTTGGGGAACGGCGATATGCTGTACCGCACCGATTCCATGACGTTTCCCGTCCGCTTGCAGGGTACATATGTTTCCGTCGACGAAATGCATAAAGTAGTCGAATATGTGCGCGAACACAACGAAGCGTATTTCGACGATCGGGTTGCAGATTTTATTAACAATCAAAAGGGCGGGTCCGGTGGCGGTTCGGGAGACGACGACGGAGTCGAACCCGTATATATAGAGGCTCTTAAACATGTTGTCCAAATCGGGCAAGCCTCGATATCGATGATTCAGCGCCGCTGTTCGGTGGGTTATCCGAAAGCCGGTAAGATCATCGAGTGGATGGAAAATATGGGCTATATTTCTGCTTTCGACGGTGCCAAAGCGCGTAAAGTGCTTTTGACGCAGGAGGAATTCGACAGTAAGTACGGCGATTACGGTGATTGACGGTATGCTTGAAAAAAAACGATTCGGAATGATTTCGCTCGGGTGCGATAAAAACAGAGTGGATGCTGAAAGATTGCTGGGCATTATCCATGCCCGCGGCTATACGATCACGAACGAATTATCCGAAGCCAATATACTCATAATCAATACGTGCGCGTTTCTGAATTCTGCGCGAAAGGAAGCGATCGAAACGGTTTTGGATTGCAATGCCTTTCGCGGCGGAGCGTTGGAAAAAATCGTCGTTACCGGTTGCCTTCCGGAAAAATTTATAGGGGAATTGTTCCCGTCGCTGACAGAAGCGGATGTGTTTCTTGGCTGCGGCGATGCCGATCGTTTGCTGGAAGCGATCGAATTGTCCTATCGGGAAGGGCGTCGGGTTAATATGGTCGGCTTAGGCCACGAATCGGAAAGCGCGCGGATCCTCACAACGCCATTGCATTATGCTTACTTGAAGATCGCGGACGGATGCAATAACCATTGTACTTACTGCCTTATTCCGAAGATCCGCGGGAAATATCGTTCTTATGCCATGGAGCGCTTGCTCCGGGAGGCGGAATCGCTGGATGAAATTTCGGAATTGATTTTGGTCGCGCAGGATACGACGCGGTATGGTATCGATTTATACGGTAAGAGTAAATTGGTCGAATTGATTCGCGGACTATCGGCGTTGGAAAATATCCAGAAGATACGGCTGTTGTATTGTTATCCGGAAGCGATAGACGATGCCTTGATCGAAGAAATCGCGACGAACGATAAGGTCATAAAGTACCTCGATATTCCGTTGCAGCACAGCGAAGACAGGATCCTGAAACTGATGAACCGCAAAGGGAGCCGGGCGGAATATTTGGCGCTGTTGCAAAAATTGAAAGGCGCCGTTCCGGGTATAGCGCTGCGGTCGACTTTTATCGCCGGGTTTCCGACGGAAACCGAAGAAGAAGCGGAGGCTCTCGCTTTGTTCTTGCGGGAAGCGGAGTTAACGAATTGCGGATTTTTTGCATATTCCCGCGAACCGGATACGCCTGCCTATAAATTGAAAGGGCAGATTCCGGAAAGAGTAAAACAGGCACGGGTAAAACGTTTGTATTCCGTACAGCGTCAGCTTTCGGAAAAATATCTTCAAAATTTTATCGGCAAAACGGTAGAGGTGCTGTGCGACGGCATCGATTATGATAAGAACCGTTTTGTCGGCAGAGGATATTGGAGCGCTCCTGAAATCGATGGAAAGGTCTATTTCAATGCTCCTTTCGCAGAGCAGGGAAAGCGATACAGAGTGATGATTACAGATGCCGACAGTTATGATCTGTTCGGGAAAACGGAGGATTTCGCATGAATTTACCGAATAAAATAACTCTTTCGCGAATTTTTTTGATACCCGTATTTGCAGTCATATTTTTTATCGATGCAATCCCATACAATTATTTTATCGCCTGCATCATTTTTATCGTTGCGGCTTGTACGGATTTTATTGACGGGCATATAGCGCGAAAATACGGCTTGGTAACGAATCTGGGTAAGTTTTTGGACCCGATTGCCGATAAGGTTTTAGTTTCGACGGCTCTCATATTGTTGCTCGTCCGTCAGGAGATCCTTACAGTTTTGTGGAGCGGCGAATGGGTCATCGTCTGTGCAGGAATTTGTGTGGCGATCATATTGGCGAGGGAATTGATCGTCAGCGGTTTTCGCATGGTCGCGGCCTCGGCAGGGCTTGTGCTCGCCGCCGATAAGGTCGGAAAAATCAAAACAACGTTTCAGGATATCGCGATTGCGTTCCTGTTGGCGGGGGCAAACTTTTTTGAAATTTTGCAGGCAAGCAAAGTTTTGAACGGTATCGGATTGGTTGCGCTTGCGCTCGCAACGGTTTTGACGATTTGGTCGGGCATCGGCTATATCGTAAAGAATAGGGCGGTATTAAAAGAGTCGAAAGAATGAAAAATGCGTGTATTGTTATCCGTAACAAAAGAAGCCGTTTTAGCGGCTGCAAATTCGAGACGGTGCCGGATGCACTGACCGATGCGGGATATTTTGTCGATAAGATATTTATTCTTTCGGAAGAAGATGCGCATGAATTTGCACAGACCGTGGTCGAGTGCAAAAATTTTTTCGATAACGTTTTTTTGGTCGCGCAAGAGGCTCTGCTTTCTTCTTTAAGACTGCGTGTCTGTGAATTGTGGAAAATTCCTTTTAAGGCGGCCGGTCCGATCGAATATGAAGCGAAATCGCTCTTCTGCCTTTCGGCTGGAGAAGACGGAGCCGTTGCGTTGCGAGGAGAGATCATACCGTATCTGCAGGAGAAATATTCGAAGAAGTATGAGCAGGCGATTATTCGTGCCGTGGGTGTTCCTTCCGAGCTTTTGCAGAATACTCTGAACCGTATAAAAGAAAAAAGTCAAGAGATAGACATACTTTCGCAAGAACGATACGGGGATATACGGATTCAAATAAGTTATGACGAGAGGGCTCCGAAGCAAGTTGTAGATGAGGCGGTGCAGGCTCTTGCCGAAAGTTTGAACGAATATATATATGCGATCGACGATACGCCGTTAAATCGCAGGATATATGAGTTGCTGAAATTGCGGGGGTTGAAGCTCAGCATCGCCGAATCTTTTACAGGGGGAGGTATTGCCTCTCGTATCATTGAAATACCCGGAGCGAGCGATGTGTTATATGAAGGGGTAGTTGCTTATTCAAACGCCTCGAAGCAGCGCCGCTTAGGCGTTTCGGCGGAAACACTTCAAAAGCAGGGCGCGGTATCGGACGAAACAGCATACGAAATGGCTGCGGGATTGTTGGGAAAGGGGTATTGCTCCGTAGCTTTGGCAACGACCGGTATTGCAGGCCCTTCTTCCGATAATACGGAAAAACCCGTAGGTTTAAACTATATTGCAGCGGGTTCGAGCGAATCGGTCTTTGTATATAAATACTTTTTTAAAGGCGGCAGGAAGGCAATTACAGAGCGGGCAATCAATCAGGCATTGTTTTTGCTGTATAAATTAATAAAATAAACAAATTGAAGAGGTATAGAATGGATAACGAAAAGCTGAAAGCTCTCGATCAGGTTTTGGCGCAGATCGAAAAACATTACGGCAAAGGCGCGATCATGAAGCTCGGCGATGCTGCCGGAAACGTGGATATCGAAGTAATTCCTACCGGATGTCTTTCTTTGGATATAGCATTGGGGATCGGCGGTCTGCCGCGGGGGCGCATTATTGAAATTTTCGGGCCGGAATCTTCCGGTAAAACGACGGTCGCGTTGCATGCCATCGCTCAGATCCAAAAGATGGGCGGGATTGCGGCTTTTGTCGATGCGGAACATGCGCTTGATCCCGTTTACGCTAAAAAATTGGGAGTAGATTTAGATAATCTCTATGTTTCGCAACCGGATACGGGCGAGCAGGCGCTCGATATTACGGATTCCCTTGTCCGCAGCGGAGCGGTCGATTTGATCGTTATCGACTCTGTTGCTGCCCTCACGCCGAAGGCGGAAATAGAAGGCGATATGGGCGATCCGCATGTGGGATTGCAGGCCCGTTTGATGTCGCAGGCATTGCGTAAACTTACCGGTATTATCAACAAGTCGCATTCTTGCGTCATTTTTATCAACCAATTGCGTGAAAAGGTCGGGGTAATGTTCGGTAATCCCGAAACTACGCCCGGCGGCAAGGCGCTCAAATTTTATGCCAGCGTGCGCATCGATGTCCGTAAAGCGGATGCTTTGAAAGACAGCGACGGGATCATGGGCAATAAAACGAAGGCTAAAATAGTCAAAAACAAATTGGCGCCCCCGTTCAGAACGGCGGAATTTGATATTCTGTACGGAGAGGGGATTTCGCAGGAAGGGTGCATCATCGATTTGGGCATTGCCTGCGATATTATCGGCAAAAGCGGCGCATGGTTTTCGTATGAAGGAGAAAAGGTCGCGCAGGGGCGTGAAAAGATGCGCGATTGGCTGAAAACCAATCCCGACAAGGCAAAAGAAATCGAAGAAAAGATTCGCGCAGCCTATAAAACCTCGAAAGAGGAGACTGAAAAAACGACAGGAGCAGTCGAAGAGTAAAGATCGATGAAGTACGGCTTTGTAAAAGTTGCCGCGGCAACGCCGCATATCCGTGTGGGAGATGTCCGTTTTAATACGAACGAAATCATACAAAAGATCCGCAAGGCCGATGAGCTCGGGGCGGAGTTGCTTGTCTTTCCCGAACTGTGCGTTTGCGGTTATACCTGTGGCGACTTGTTCGGCCAGGACGTGTTGCTGCAGGGGGCGTTATCGGCGCTGAAAGAAATTTCATTGGCCACCAAAGGGCTGCAAATGCTCATTTTTGTGGGCGTGCCTTTGCGTGCAAACGGCGTATTGTATAATTGCGCCGCGGCAGTCAACGACGGTCAGGTAATCGCATTCGTCCCCAAAAGCAATCTCCCGAATTATGCGGAATTTTACGAAAAACGGAATTTTCAGCCGTACAGAGGGGAGACCCTTTCGATCGCGTTTGACGGAAGAGAAGTTCCCTTCGGCAATCGCATTTTGTTTCGCTCGGTATCGGATGAAGATTTCACGGTAGCGGCAGAAATTTGCGAAGATCTTTGGGTCCCGAATCCTCCTTCCGTCTCGCATGCTTTGGCCGGTGCGAATATAATTGTCAATTTATCAGCCAGCGACGAAACGACAGGCAAAGCGGACTATCGCAGGCTGTTGATACGTTCGCAGTCGGCTAAAACGGTCTCTGCATATGTTTATGCGGATGCGGGGGACGGGGAATCGACTACCGATATGGTATTTTCGGGGCATAACATTATTTCCGAAAACGGGGAAATATTGGCTGAAAGCAAGTTGTTTGAGAATTCGATAACAATTTCGGAGGTCGATGTACGCAAACTTTCGTTTGAGCGGCGTCGGATCAATACTTTTTATGATCCCCACGAATTATTCGGATATAAAATTATTCCGTTCCGCGCCGCGGCAAAATCGGAAAAATTAACCCGAACGATTTCCAAATGGCCTTTTGTCCCCGGCAATGAAGCCGACCGCGAAAAGCGTGCCGAACTCATTCTTTCCATGCAGTCGGCGGGGCTTCGTTCCCGTATTGCGCATACGAAGGCCGGGAGTGCCGTCATCGGAATTTCCGGCGGATTGGACAGCTCTCTTGCTTTGCTCGTGGCCGTGCGAACGTTTGATTCTTTGCAGATGGATCGGCGGAATATCATTGCGGTAACAATGCCTTGTTTCGGCACGACAGACAAAACGTTCAATAATTCCCTGCGATTGATGCGATCATTGGGGGTTACGTCGCGTACGGTGGAGATAGCGGAATCCGTGCGGCTTCATTTTAAAGATATCGGGCACGACGAGCAGGTAAAAAATGCGGCATACGAAAACGCGCAGGCGCGCATGCGCACGATGGTTCTGATGGATATTGCCAACGACGAGGGCGGTCTCGTGGTCGGAACAGGAGATTTAAGCGAGCTTGCTTTGGGCTGGGCAACATATAACGGCGATCATATGTCGATGTATGGGGTGAATGCGTCTGTTCCGAAAACGCTGGTAAAATATTTGATCCAAAGCGAAGCGGCCCGAATCGGGGGCGAAACGGGTGAAGTTTTGCGGGATATTTTAAATACGGAAATCAGCCCGGAATTATTGCCGCCCGAAAAGGGTAAAATTTCCCAAAAAACAGAAGAGATCGTAGGCCCTTATGAATTGCATGATTTTTTCCTGTATTATGCAATACGTTGGGGGTTTCCTCCGCGGAAGATCTATTATCTTGCAAAGGCGGCGTTTAAACGGGAATATGATGCCGTTACATTGAAGAAATGGCTGAAAAATTTTTATCAGCGCTTTTTTTCGCAGCAGTTTAAGCGGTCCTGTTTACCGGACGGGGTGAAGATCGGTTCGGTATCCCTTTCGCCTCGAGGGGATTGGCGCATGCCTTCCGATGCTTCCGCGGCGCTTTGGCTGGACGAGATCGAAAATCTGTAAAAAATTCGGCAACAAATCGTTGCCGAATTTTTTTATGTGAAACGCAGTGAATTTTTACGATAGCATTGACTTTTTTATCGGAATCATGTATAATTATAAAGGTATAAATTAAAGGCAATACTTTCGATATATTTTTCTTTGTCTCGATGTATGAAAAGTGTGTTATAAAGTATTCTTCGGTTTATATTTAGTTCATTTTACAGGAGGCTTTATTATATGATAACCAATATGAGCTCCCTGTTTCTAGCGAGCGTGCCGCTTGGTGCATTTATCGGCGCGCTTGTCGGCGCTATTGTAGTGGTTGGTGCAGCCTGTTTTTTTATAGGCAGAATTCTTTATAAAAAATCTGTCGATAAAAAAATCGGAGATGTGGATCAAAGAATTAAAGTAATGCTTGATGAAGCGGAAAGCGAGAGCAAAGCATTAAAAAAAGAAGCTATATTAGAGGCTAAGGAACAGGAATTAAAACTCAGAAACGAATTTGAACGTGAAAGCAGGGAAAAGAAGCAGGAATTGCAGAAAGCGGAACAGCGTTTGATGCAAAAAGAAGACAATCTCGATAAAAAAGAGGATGCTCTTCAAAAGAGATCCGATTCGCTTGAACAGCAGCAAAAAAATCTTGTTCGGCGCGAAGAAGATATCAAAAAGATGCAGGAAAAGGTCAATCATCAGCACGATTTGATGATTCAGGAACTGGAAAAAGTTGCGCAGCTTACGAAGGAAGAAGCGAAAAAGATCCTTTCCGACAATATTTTAGACGAAACGCGCCACGATGTCGCTTTGCAGGTCCGCAATATAGAACAGCAGGCAAAAGATGAAGCGGATACGGAGGCAAAGAAAATCATCAGTCTTGCCATTCAGCGTTGCGCGAGCGATCATGCGTCGGAAATTACGGTATCGGTTGTTCCTCTTCCGAACGACGATATGAAGGCGCGGATCATCGGAAGAGAGGGCCGCAATATCCGTGCTCTTGAGAATGCCACGGGAATTGAATTGATCATCGACGATACGCCTGAAGTAGTGATCCTTTCAGGCTTCGATCCCGTTCGCAGGGAAGTCGCCAGGATCGCTTTGGAAAAATTGATAAGCGACGGGCGAATCCATCCTGCCCGCATCGAAGAGACGGTGGAAAAGGTTCGCAAAGAACTCGATCAGCAGATTAAAGAAAACGGTGAAGCCGCTATGTTTGAAGTCGGAATATTCGGCCTTCACCCGGAAATTATAAAATTGCTCGGCAGGTTGAAGTATAGAACAAGTTACGGGCAGAACGTGTATAAGCATTCGATCGAGGTCGCTCAGCTCGCCGGCATGATGGCCGCAGAATTAGGCTTAGACGTTAATCTTGCCAAGCGCGCCGGGCTCTTGCACGATATCGGCAAGGCAGTCGATCATGAACAGGAAGGAACGCATATTCAGATCGGCGCAGACATCGCGAAGAAATACAAAGAAAGCAATAACGTGGTCAATGCGATCATGGCGCACCATGGCGACGTTGAACCGAAGACGATCGAAGCTGTTTTGGTTCAGGCCGCCGATGCGATTTCCGGAGCCCGTCCCGGGGCGCGCAGAGAGACGAGTACAAATTACGTAAAGCGGCTTGAACAGTTGGAACAGATTGCCTCTTCGTTTAAAGGCGTAGATAAGAGCTATGCAATTCAAGCGGGAAGAGAAGTCCGCGTAATCGTAAAACCGGAGCAAATCGACGACGCGCAGACGCTGTTTTTGGCCAAGGATATTGCGAAAAAAATCGAACAAGAGCTGGAATATCCGGGGCAGATTAAAGTTAACGTGATCCGTGAATTCCGCGGAGTCGAATATGCAAAATAAAATGAAGGCAGAAGGGCGGTAATCGCTTTTCTGCCTTTTCTGTTAAATTCAAAGAACAAAGGCTGTCGCATTTTTGCGGCGGCCTTTTTGCTGTAATTTATGGCCGAAGCAAAATAAGCGTTTTTTCGGATTTTAAAATTCTGGCATATATTTTGCAATTAAAAAATATATTGAAATATGCAAATTATTCAGTGTGCGGAAGGGACAAGATATGCTGGAATTTTTAACAGATTCACTTCGTGCTGCGTTGGTACATGTAAATATGAATTTCGTTTATGAGTTGCGGATAAGGGCAAACAAGCCGGTCGTGGTAAATTACGGGGGAAAATATTCTTTTTTAGGGACAAACGGGATTACGGAACATATCGGCGCAGCAATCGTTTCCAGTTATTCCGATATAGAAAATATTATTTACCGTGCGAGCGAGTATTCGGTGTATTCCGTAACCGAACAATTAAAGCAGGGATTCTTGACCGGAGCGGGAGGAGAACGTATCGGGCTTGCAGGAATTTTTGTCTATGAAAACGGCACGACTTTTACCGTTAAGGAGGTTACTTCTTTAAATATTCGCGTGCCGCACGAAGTGCGCGGCAGCGGAGAATTGATATATCAAAAATGTTTTTCAAAAGAAGTTCGCAGCGCTCTTCTGCTTTCACCGCCGGGAAGAGGCAAAACGACGATCCTGCGCGATCTGTCTCGTTTGATTTCTGCACACAAAATCTTAAATATTTTGATCAACGATGAAAGAAACGAAATCAGTGCCGCATACAGAGATTTTTCTTTGGATACGGGTGCGTTTTCGGATGTGATCCGCTATTCCTACAAACGCGATGCACTTATTTCTGCCGTCAGAGCAATGCGTCCGGACATTATAATTACGGACGAGCTTGTATCCAAAGAGGAATTGGATTCGGTAGCGGCTTGTATCCGCGGCGGGGTTCATGTCATTGCTTCCGCGCATTTCAAAGATCTTGAAAATATGCGGAATGCGGAAATTTTTGCAGGGATTCTGAAAGAAAAGTTGTTTTGCCATTACATTATATTAGATGCAGAGGAAATCGGTAAAATTTCCGCCATTTACGACAGAGATTTTTCTTTGGTGTACGAATCATGATAAAATTTTTATTATGCGCCGCTGTTTTAGGTTTGTGCGTCGGCTGCGCTTTTTTGCTTACCCGCAAATTTAAACAACGGAGCGATTTTTTTTATAATTTGAATCTTTTCAATGAAAGGTTGGTAAACGAAGTAAGTTATACAAAAATTCCGTTGCCTGCCTTTTTGGAAAAGTATGAATTCAGCGGCGATTTTAAAAAAATGCTCGAAGAAAAAAGGACGTCCGATTTTCAAAAAAACAATTATGAGTTCTCTTATTTGAAAGAAGACGAGAAAAAATTTCTTCATGATTATTTTTTTATGATCGGCAAAAGCGATGCGGCTTCTCAAAAAACATATCTTTCGGCTGTTCGGGCAGAAATTGCCGAGCGCAAACGAATCAATGAAGATACATATAAAAAGTATTTTTCATTATATTTAAAGCTCGGGTTTCTTGCCGGCCTGATTCTGATAATTCTGATCGTTTAACGGAGGATTTCATGAATATTGAGATTATTTTTAAAATTGCCGCGGTCGGAATCATCGTTACGATAATTTGCCAGATATTGAAGAAATCAGATCGTGAAGACATTGCAACAATCGTTAGTTTGGCAGGGCTTATTATCGTCTTGACTGTTGTTTTGGATATGGTGGCCGATTTATTTGATTCGATCCGAAGTATTTTTGACTTGTTTTAGGTATGGAAATCGTAAAAATTATCGGGGTGGGCATCGTTACCGCAATTGCCGCGGTCCTTTTGCGAAGCAGTAAACCCGAATTGTCATTTGCAGTTACGGTTGCAGGCTGCGCGATTATTCTGATTTTTGCAGTCGATCTCTTTGCCGGCACATTTTCGATATTTGCCGAACTGGGCGAAAAAACCGGTATCGACAATGCTTTGATAAAAATCATTTTAAAAATTATTGCTGTGGGCTATTTGGTCGAATTTGCGGCAGATATCGTGGAAGATTTTGGAGCTAAAAGCATTGCGGACAAGCTGGTTTTCGCAGGTAAAGTAATTATATTTTCGATTTCACTGCCAATTATACGCAGTTTGGTAACGTTGATCAGCGGATTTTTAGAGCTAATATGAAGAAAAATAAATTGCCGATTCGCTTTATTTTGATACTTGCACTGATTATGCTGTCCTTAATTTTTGTCGGCGCCCTGTCGGCTTTTGCGGAGGAATCGGCGACGGGAGCAGAAGACGGCCAAACGGAAGAACAAGAAGAGCAGAACGACTCATTACAGGGGAATATCGAAGATATTTTATCAAAATTGGATACGGAGGAGCTGCAGGCATATCTGGACAGTTTAACGGAAGATCAAAAGGAATTCTTCGGCTCGGATATCAAATCCGCATTGATGTCTGTGATCAATGGCGATTTTTCCGTCGATTATACGAACGTTTTATCGGCGATCTTATCGCTGGCCTTTCAGCAGTTATCCGGGTTGCTTCCCGTCTTTTGCGCAATCGCCTCCATAGCGATCTTATGCGGACTCATGCAGCATTTTAAAAGTTCGTTTGCCGAAAACGGGACGTCGAGATTGATTTTTTTTGTGGGATATGCTGCCGTGCTCGTACTCATTCTTTCATCGCTTGCGGGAATAATCGGGGATGGCGTTGCGGCCGTCGGGTCAATGCAAAAGCAGATGCAGGCGGTGTTTCCCGTTTTGCTGACTTTAATTGCCACAAGCGGGGGAAGTGTTTCCGTAGCGGTTTATCAGCCGGCGGTACTCTTTTTGAGCGAGGTGATCGTAAATGTGATTTCCGGTATAGTTTTTCCATTGGCTTCATTGATTTGCGTTTTGAATATGGTCGGAAATATGAGTAAAGAAATAAAATTAAAAAAATTTTCCTCATTTTTCGCGAGTATTATCAAATGGGTATTGGGGATCACGCTTGCAGCCTTTACCGTTTTTCTGACCATACAAGGCATAACCTCCGCTACATACGACGGGCTTTCGTTTAAAGCGGCTAAATATGCCGTCAGCAATTCGGTGCCGATCATCGGAGGGTTTCTCGGAAGCGGATTTGACCTGATCATTGCGGGCAGCGTACTGATAAAAAATTCGGTTGGCTCGTGCGGAATATTATTGCTCGTTTTGGTCATCGGGGTCCCTCTGCTACAATTCATCGTATATAATTTGTTTTTAAAGCTTTCGGCCGCGGTTGTAGAACCGATCGGCGATTCCGAGATCTCCGATTTTTTGTCTTCACTTTCCGGAACGATAAACTATTTCACGGCGGGGCTTTTGGCTGTGGGATTCATGTATTTTGTTACGGTTTTGCTGTTGGTATGTTCTTCAAATACTTTTTTTTGATATGCAAGCATATATATTAGGCGTGTGCGGGGCCGTAATCATTTCCGCGTTGGTTACAGTCCTTTTGCCGGCAGGTAAGCTGGGTAAATTTATTAACGGCATACTGAAAATTTTTTGTGTTTTAGTTATGCTTGTTCCTCTCTTTACGCTGCTCACGGATTGGAAAGACGGTGATTTCGGATCTTCAGATAATGGGGCGGATGTTACGGTCGAATTGGACGATAAACTGTTGGATTATGCTTTTTCTTTGCGGGCGGAAAAGGAAGAGGCCGATTGGAAGAAGTATATCGAGGCAGAGTTCGGCGTTGTCGTTTCAGTACATATTTTGTGGACCTATGCCGAATATGCGTATAACGTTACTGAATTGCAAATAAAAATTGAAAATTTCGGAATATACGGCGAAGATGAGCATATATTTGTTATAGAGCAGGTCAAAAACCGGATTTCCGAACTGACTTCGGCGGAGGTGGCCGTATATGAGTGATAACTCTGCGCTCGAAAAAATAAAAACAAAAGTGAAATCCGGGAAGGTCATTGAAATTTTGATCGTACTCGTTCTCGCGGCAGTTGTCCTTTTCATTATATTTACTTCATTCGGGAACGAAGAGAAGACGGCCTCGGCAGACAGCGCTGCATATGCAGAGAATTTGGAAAACAAATTATCTTCCATTTTGTCGCAAATTAGCGGTGCCGGGAAAGTGGACGTCTTCATTACCGCCGAGTCGGAAGGCGAAAAGGTTATCGCGACCGAAACGATTGTCGATGAAGACGGAACGGTTACGACCACGCCCGTCTTTTCAGGGGGAGATATTGTTATATTGGAGGAAAAAAATCCGGAAATAACGGGAGTGCTGATTGTTGCCGACGGAGCAGACGATCTCAATGTGCGTTTTAATCTGCTGGAGGCAACGGCATCCGTTTTAAATATAAACCAAAGCATAATAAAGGTATACACGAGAAACGGCGATTCAAAATAAAATAAGAAGGAGAGGCAAACGATGTCGAAAACAAAGAAAATAGTGATTATGTCGGGGCTCGTATTGTTGCTTGCCGTTACGGCGGTTTTCAATTTTGTCCTGGCGGGAACAGTATCGGGCAGTGCTGACGGAAACGATGTAACTACTGCAAATTATTTTTCGACCTACCGAACGGAAAGAGTAACGACTCGCAATGAAGAGCTTTTACAGCTCGATTCGATTTTGGCTGAAACAGAAGCCGGAAGCGAAGCGTATGAGGAGGCGATGGCGCTCAAAATTCAGATTGTCGAAATGATGGAACGCGAACTTTTGCTGGAAACGTATATCAAATCGCTCGGCTATGCGGATGCGGTAGTGAGCATCGGTATGGATTCTGACAATGTAAATGTCTTTGTAAATGCAAGCGAGCTCGCTTATAACGATTTCCTTTCGATTTACAATATTTTAACGGAAGAAGCGGGATGTGATCCGGCAAACGTAAATATTATGCCGATAAATTCGGAAAGTTAAAAAAAACGCTGTTCAATTTCGGAAAAGTGTGGTATAATACATATAAGAAAAGCTTTGGAGAGTAACGCATGGCATTTTTTAAACGCGTTCCGTCTGACGGGCAAAAAGGTAAGGTTTCTTACAATTCGGGGATTGTATCGGGAATCGTAAACCTCGCCGTAACGGAAGTAGAGGGCGTAGAAATGCTCGCCGGCAAAAAGAAGGGCTTAAAATTATATTTTGAGAAAGACGGGATTTATGCAGATATATCCGTCAAAGTCGATTACGGATATAATGTCCCCGAAGTGGCCTTTAAAATTCAGCAGACAGTCAAGCATAACGTTGAGGCGATGACGAAATATAAAGTCGCCAAAGTGGATGTTTATGTCGTCGGCGTGGATTTTTTGGGCGAGCATGCAGCCGAATTAAACTAAATAAAAAAGAGCGATTTCCCCTCGTTTATTCGAGGGGAAATATTAAATTATATACAGGATATTTGTTATGAGAAGCAAAGCAAGAGAGTGCGCTTTCAAAATTATTTATGCCTCGATATTCCATGCGGAGGAAGGGGATTCGCTGCGCCGCGGCGTTTACAAATCTTCCATGTTGGATGAGGAAGAGCGGGAATATTCGGATTTATTGGTAGCAAGCGTGTTTGAACACAGGGAAGAACTTACCCGCATTTTGGACGAGCTTTCCGTCGGGTTTTCGGAAAAGAGGCTTTTTCCGGTCGATAAAAGCCTGTTGCTTATGGCAATGGCGGAAATTCGTTATATTGAAGGAGTTCCGGCAGTCGTGGCAATCGATGAAGCTGTCGGTTTGGCTAAAAAATATTCAACGGAAAAGAGTGCCGGATTTGTGAACGGCGTTCTTGCCGCATTTATATCCGGAGGAAATAACAAATGAATCCTGTATTGATCGATGGAAAAGCTCTTGCCACGAAAATGCGCGCGCGGTTAAAGACGCAAGTAGATGCATTTCGGGCGGAGAGAGGGGCAGAAATCGGCTTGGCCGTCGTCCTTGTAGGAGATGATCCCGCATCCCAGGTTTATGTTCGCAATAAAATCAAAGCGTGCGAAGAAGTGGGGATCCGTTCATATTCCTATAAACTTCCCGAAGAGACGAGTGAAGAAGAGCTTGCTTCACTGCTCGACGAACTTGTCAAAGCGAAGAATGTGCACGGCATATTGGTTCAGCTTCCGTTGCCGAAGCATCTCGACGAACGCAAAATCCTGCGTTTAATTCCGCCTGCGAAAGATGTCGACGGTTTCTGTGCCGAAAATTTGGGCAACTTGGCAATGAATCGTGAAACGATCGTATCCTGCACGCCTTTCGGTGTGATGA
Organism: uncultured Clostridia bacterium; assembly: GCA_944368795.1. Taxonomy (GTDB): domain Bacteria; phylum Bacillota; class Clostridia; order Christensenellales; family Borkfalkiaceae; genus Borkfalkia. The sequence goes on from CALVXE010000141.1 coordinate 25,843, forward strand.
AGATGTTGGAAGAATACGGAATCGATCCGAAAGGGAAAAGGGCGGTCGTACTCGGCAGGTCCAATATAGTCGGAAAACCGATGGCGATGCTGCTGCTGAACGCAGACGCGACGGTTACCGTTTGTCATAGCAAGACGCGCAATTTGAATAAAATTTGTGCGGAAGCCGATATTTTAGTCGTTGCTATAGGAAAAGCAAAATTTGTTACGGCTGATATGGTAAAGGAGGGGGCTGTCGTGATCGATGTCGGCATGGATCGCGATGAGAACGGAAAGCTTTGCGGAGATGTGGATTTCGAAGCGGTGAAAAACAAAGCCTCCTTTATTACCCCGGTTCCCGGCGGCGTCGGGCCGATGACGATAACGATGCTGCTGTACAATACAGTTGTAGCTGCTTCGAGGAGTTAATATTTGAACACAAATTTTAATTTGCAATTGGAAGAACTTAAAAACCGCTTCGAAGAATCGCTGGAATCATATTTGGAGCAAACTCATTTTGAGCCGGAAATTTTAGACCAAAGCGTTAAATATTCCCTGCGTTTGGGCGGGAAGCGCCTGCGGCCGGTACTGATGTACGCAAGCGCCCAAATTTTGGGCGGAAAGGTGCAGGACGTTGCGAACTTTTCGCTTGCTTTGGAGATGATTCATACTTATTCATTGATTCATGACGATTTGCCGGCAATGGATAATGACGATTACCGCCGCGGGCAGCCTTCCAATCATAAGAAATTCGGGGAAGGACAGGCAATATTGGCCGGAGACGCTCTTTTAAATGAAGCCTTCTCGATTTGTATAGCAGAATGCAAAAAGGGCAGGACGTATTTGCGTGCGGCAGAGTTGCTTTGCGAAAATGCGGGCGGCAAAGGTATGGTCGGCGGACAGGCCGCCGATTTGTATTACCAAGGTAAGCCTTCGGCAGGAAAGACGGAAGCCGATTTTATCGTATTAAACAAAACGGCAAAAATGATCGTTTCGGCAATCGTCGTTCCCGCCTATATTTACGATGCGGACGAGCAGATAATTTCTTTGCTTACGCAGTTTGGCGTCAATCTCGGCTTTCTCTTTCAGATTACGGACGACATTCTCGACGTAGACGGAAAGTTTGAACAGCTTGGTAAATCGATCGGAAAGGATGAGGCTGAAAACAAACTGTCTTTTGTGCGGTTATACGGTTTAGAAAAGAGCCGTGCATTGGCGGATGCGTATAGGGATAACTGTATCGATATATTAAAACAGCTCCCTTACGAATGTGATTTTTTGGAACAGTTGGTACGGCGTGTGAGAAGTCGGAGGTCATGATATGCGCCTCGACAAATATCTTGCCGAGCATTATTTTGACTCCCGGAATAAGGCTGCAAGGGCAATCGAAAAGGGATTGGTATCTATAAACGGAAGGCCCGCTAAGGCGTCCTGTGAAGTAAGTGAAGCAGATGTTATAATCGTTCGCGAAGAACAAGTATCCTTTGTATCTGAGGGCGGATATAAGCTTTTCAAGGCCCTGCAAGATTTTTCTGTAAGTGTAAAGGGAGAAGTCTTCGCCGATCTCGGCGCCAGCACGGGCGGTTTTACGGATTGTCTTTTACAGGCAGGCGTCGGACGGGTATACGCCGTAGATGTCGGCGAAAGTCTCTTGGCTCCCCAAATTCAAGGGGACCCGCGCGTCATTGTAAAGGATCGCGTGAATGCGCGCTATCTGAGCGCAGACGATTTTCCTGAACGCCTGGACGGCATTACGGTTGATTTAAGTTTTATTTCTCTGTCCCATATTTTGCCGGTATTGCCTAAATTGTTGTCGGAAGACGGAAGGGCGTTCGTGCTGATCAAGCCGCAGTTTGAATGCGGAAAGCAAGGGCTGAATAAACACGGAATCGTGAAGGACGAAAAAATTCGCCGCAAGGTGATCGAAAAGATTTATGCGATTGCCGAATTACAAGGTTTATATTCGCAAGATATAACGAACGCTCCGTTGCAGGCGCATAAAAATATTGAATATATTTTGTTGCTGAACAAACGGCGGGAAAAGGGAAAGAGCCTTGAGCAAATTTTGCGGAAGGCTGAAAGAATTTCCTGAGTCCGGCGAAAGCGAAACAGATGGAAAAACAAAGCAATCGGAAAGAAGAAAAATTTCAAGCCCGTTATACGGATGCGCAAAAATGTTTTTTAGCATTGGATCCGAAAAAGCTGACTGCAGAAGAGCGCGAAATGCTGCGGGTATTGTTATTGCCCCGGACCAATTTTTTGCCGGATTCGGATGAGGAGTGCGCTTCATTGGCCCGCGAGTTTTTGGGCGAGCAGCTGTATAGTGCGATGCGCTCTTTTTGCGGAGTTGTTCGCGCTTACTATGATGCAGAAGAATGCTGGGCCAAGGGAGACCGGTACTGTAAATTGTATTATCGTTTTCGCGCAGGAGGGAAGCCTCTGTGCTCGCTCGGAATCCGACAAAACCGCATTGAAGTGATTATCGGATTTGTGCGGTCAGACTGTATCGCTTTCGAAAAAGAAAGGCAACGCTTTCCCCGTAAAGAGATACAATGGACTTATGATATTACGAATATGATCAACGGAACAAAGCGTCTTGCTTTTCCTTTAACGGATGCAGATTTGTATCCGCATTTATTGGGGCTTTTGGCAATCAAGCGCAAGCCGAACAGGCCGTTTCAAAAATAAATCGAAAAAGGATCGCTGTTTAAGCGATCCTTTTTACGCGGTTACCCAAAACGGGGCTTTACTAAATTTACTGCTTGTTGCAATTATAATTATATAACATCGCAAACAAGGGGATGTTAAAAAAGAAAATGCAGGGGAAAACCGCATAGGATACGATTTGCTGCGCAACCGAAACGTCGGCTTCGCTGAAATAAATGATGAGATAAGCTATCAGACATACGATCAGGAATAGATTTGCGTATATCAGAAGACTTGCCGAAATATAAGACTTGGATTGCGATTTACGGCTGTTTTTACCGTAGCCGCGCAGATAGAGGAAAAGGAAGATCCCCAACATCACGAATGCGAAAACAAAAGGCAGAATAACATAGGCGGCATTTGTTTTTAATACGCCGCGCAGGCTGATGTTGATGATTGATTCGACTATTGCAATGATGAAAACGTAGACGGCCGTAATAAATAGGGCTTTGCCTTTATCAAACGTGTTTCCGACGGATTTTGCGACGGTTCGGTTGCGCGAGCCGTTCGTCGTGGTTATTCGCAATCCTTCATTTTCTGCTTTTTCCGCAACATCATAAAATTCAATATTGCTGGCCGTATTGCCGCGGAATTCGGAGGTTTGTTGCTGAGGAGCGGCTGCATCGTCCGTTTTTTCGGGCTGCGTTTCCTGATCCTGCATTTTTACAGCATCATTCTCCGCCTCTTCCTTGCGGGTATTTTCATATAGCTTGGAGAGAAGTGCCTTATAATTTCTTTCTGCGGGCGGCTTATTGGAATAGAGCAATTCCGATGAGATTGCTCGGTTATCCGCATACGCATTCTCTTGCCGGGGCTCGTACGGAGCCTCCTGAGGGGGGTAGCCATAATATCCGTTTTCCGCCTCCGGAGAGATATCGGGTTCCTGTACAGGACCTGTATAGGCAGGATCTTTATCCTGTCCGAAAACGGAATCGTCGTAAGATGTGCGCTCTTCTCTGTTTTGGCGGGCAACTTGCGAATAGTAATAAGACGTCGCATCGTTTTCGTCGCCGATCAATACCTTATAGTTTTCATGGATCCGTTGCCTGTCCTGTTCGCTGAGTGAAGGAGCCGGCTCCTCTGCGGGCTCAGCGGCATCAGCAACCGATTGCGGCGGCATGGTTTCGTTCGCCGTGTCTTCCGCCTTTTCTGATACCCTGCTCTGCGAAACAGCGGCTGCTGCATTTTTCTCTTCAACAATATCGGTTTTTTCTTCGACAACGGCAGGTTCGTTTGATCCGTCGCTTCGGAAATCTTGCACTGGCGCAGAATAAGGTTGCGGCTCAGAAGAGGAGGTTGTTTCAGACATTGCGGATGAGTGTTCCGATGCTGCATCTTCCGACGCTGAATTTATTTGATCGGGATTATTTTCATCCGATTGCGCGGCCGTTGATTCGCTGTTCAGCGGCTCCGAAAAGGAGAGATCGATTTCATCTGCCTCTTCGCCCTTAGAAATCGGGACGCGCGTCGTTGACTTTTTCAAAAGATTAAAATCGACAGAACTCGTAGGCGGAGGATTGCTGAAATCATAATCTTTTTCAGAAATCAAACTGTCGATAACCGTACGGGAATATTCCCATTCGGCTAAGTTTTGTTCGACGATTTTGCGGCCTTTTTCGGTAATTTGAAAGTATTTTCGGCGGCCTCCGTTGCTGACGCCCCCCCAATATGAAGTAACATAGTCTTGGCTTTCAAGACGCTTTAAAGCGCTGTAGAGGGTGGGCTGTTTTAATGAATATTGTCCCTTGCTTTTTTCCTCGATTTCGTTGATGATTTCGTATCCGTATTTGTCGCCATCATACAATGTGCGCAAAATAATTGTATTGATATGGCCGCGAATCAAATCGCTGCTGATGCTGTTCTCATTCCCGCGGCCTTCATTTTCTTTCGTTTCGTTGGAATCCATAAAGACCTCCTTATGACGACATTATACTACTTTTGTCGAAATTTGTCAATATAATTGTAAAATATTCTTAAAAGCCGCAAAACTTACAAAGTACTATGTCTGATATATGTATTGGGAATCTATAAAAATCCGTTTACAATTTGTGGCTGCAAAATATAGACAAAAGGCAGAATTTGATGTACAATAAAAGAAAAAATTTGAGCGAGGGAAATATGCTGGTTAAAGAAAGGCTGGAACGTGAATTTACTTTGCGCAATTACGAAACGAATTTCAGGCAAGAATTAAAACCTTCGGCGCTGCTCGGTTATTTTCAGGAAACGGCCGGCGATCATTCTGAAATGATGGGGCTGGGCTTTGCTCGTCTGGCAGAAAAAGGATACGGTTGGCTGTTGTCCAAGATCTTTGTTCAGTTTGAAGAACTGCCGAAATTCGGTGATACCGTTTTGGTCCGGACATGGCCGCATAAGCCGAATAAAGCGATCTATGAACGGAGTTTTGAACTTCTTCATGGGAACGGGGTCATAGTAAGAGCGTATTCCCGGTGGTGCATTTTCAATAAAAAGAGCGGAATGGTGGTTCCTTGTTCGAAAGTTGATCAGCCGGAAATTGACTTTATAGAAAAAAGAAGCGTCGATTTCAATGACTGGCAATTGCGCGGGATCGAGCATAAAAGTTCTCCCGAATTTTCGATTCGTATCGCCAATTCGGAATATGATCTGAATTATCATGTAAACAATA
>CALVXE010000142.1 GCA_944368795.1 uncultured Clostridia bacterium
CTATTTTTAGAAATATATATTTCATGTCCACAAAATTGCCGATGTTTATTCATCGAGGTTACATAAATAATCTAAATAACATTTGAACTCTTCAAAAGAGTCAAAGTTTGATTTTAGTAATAATTTAAAAATCTTAACTGAGGTTTTATATATTATTGTATTTTAATTGGAAATATGCTATTATTGAATTAATTAAAGATATAGGGGAATGTACAAATGAAAATTTATGACGCAAAAATATTTTTGAAACCTGAAATTTCACAGGAAGAATGTATAAATCTTTTTTTGAGTTGGATTTATAATTCAAAAAATTATGATTCAAAAGGGCTTGCGCGATCTTATCAAGAAATTTCTGGCGAGATATATTCTAAAGGATATAAATATAATAACAGCAATATCATGCTGTCATTAAAATGTGCTGTTGACTCGCAGGGGTGTTTTGTGACAGCTTGTCAGTTGGTCAATTTGGATGATACAGGAGAATGGACTGTTTCGGCTGTCTTTTTTGCCGCTAACAATGAAAAGCCATATGTGTTAGTTCAGCAAGAATGTAAATTACATGATGAGAGCACTTTAATTAAGTTTCATCGCCCGTATATTGTTACAAAGATAGTTGATAATGGGTGGATTGACAGCGGGGCATATTGTTCGTTTGAGGGGAAACAATACTGTGCAAAAGAGGCCAAGGAGCATTTTTTTCGCGTTACAAAGGATGATATTGACACAGTATCGAATATTATGCTGGGGAAAGGAAATAATGATATACCAGTAGTTTATTTTAGCTATGACCCGATCAATCGAAAGTATGGGGCTTCTTATCAAAAAATAGAAAAGCTTGCAAAAGATTTGGCAGGAACGGCGTATGTATTATTAGACCCATGTACAGATAAATTAATAGATCTAATATCCTTAAAGACAAAGAAGAATAAAGTGTTTCGTGGTCATATAGGTATTTACTCCCCAGGAGATGAAACTGTATTGAGAGTAAATCCTCAATATCATAAAGAAGATTTAATTTCGTTTATTAATTCAATAATTTGGGGGCAGAGGGCTGGCCGTAGGACGGACAGGGATATAACTTGGCAAAAAATATTGTCTGTTGAGGAGTGGGATGAACTTATTCGTATACAGACACAAGAGAATTTAGCTCTACGTCAAAAAATACAGGGCCTTCAACAGAAAAATAAATTTTTACAGTTTATAAGTCAAGGGAAAAGAGTTGTTTCATTTCCTATGCAGAAAATATGCGACACGAATGTGTTTCTTGGCGAAGAATATCGCAATTATGTCATAAAGGCTTTACGTCGAGGTTTAACATATTATACAGATGTAGCGTCAAGGGGGCATCATTTGCTTCATAAATTGATAAAGCTAAATAGCCCGACTGAATATATTAAATTTAAATATCAAAATGATGAGACGGGAATGATGGTTCCTTTTGCTGGGGAGGAGAAGGAGTTTGAATATAAGTTAAAAGAATTGGATAGAACAAAATGTGAATTGGAAAGGGAAAAGTATGCCGTAATTTCAAAGGGATCGCAATATATGATCGATACCTTATGTATGATTTGTGTGCCGCCGGAAGAGACAGAGTTTTTTACTGATGAGTTTAATGATTTGATCCTGATGTGTATCAACAAAGAATTAGCGGTCGCAGATGTGCGTGAAAAAACAATGTTAGAAGATGTTCTTGCTTGTAATAAAATGAGTGCATCGGGACGCAAAAAGATGGGGCAAGTTTCGGAGGTAATTAAAAGAAGTGCGCCATGGACAGCCCAAGTTCAAAAAGATCTTGAAAGAGAGGGCTTTGTTTTCGAGTCGTCCTCGAAACATCATCGGGCATATTATAAGGAGAAAAGGTATAATGTTATTTTTAGTAATACAGCTAGTGATTTCAGAACTGGCGAAAATACCGCTTCTGATATAATGAAAAAAATTTCAATCTATGCAATTGAGTAGAAAGAAGGTTTTTTAAGGTGTTCAGTTCAGGTTTGACATACTCCACCAAACCGAGGATAAGGGCGCATTTTGCGCCCTTTCTTCACGCCTCGGGATTCGGTCATTTGTGTTTAGTAAACTCCATCGCCCTCGCATTTGAAGGGATGCAACCTGCAACCTTTCTGCTCGGTTTGCGGCAGTATTTTTATTCACGAAACCCAATGACTTCAAAGTTTGAACGTCGCGTAAGCGGGATTCGTTTTCGCAGACAGGGTTGCGCGCTTTGTCGTGTTTCTGCAAAAAGCAGCGGAAAATTGTTGCTCTTTTTTATTTTGCATAGCAATCGGTGTTTGAGCAATAAAAGGGGAAAGGTCTTGTTAAAATCGGAAGGTCTTTTCAGAGGGCTTTTCTAAATGCCTGAAAAGGCCGATACCGTGGAATGCATCGATTAACAATTTCGGTTAAAATGGGAGAAGAAGTTATGCAAGCCTTTTATAATCACTTAGCCGATCGTACGTTTCCGGATACGGAAAAAAGGATCAAAGACAGGGTCTATAAAAAGATAGGCGATTTGTCGATGGAAATTTATAAGACGAAGGAACCGGTGCCTTTTTATGGCATAGCAAACGCTCCTTTTCAAAAAATAGAAGTCGGCGAGAACTGGGGAGAATTGTTTGACTGTGCCTGGTTTCATTTTACCGGCGATATTCCTTCCGCTGCGCTCGGGAAGGCGGTTTGCATCATCGACATTTCGGGGGAAGGATGCGTTTATACAAAGAGCGGAGTGCCGGTTCAAGGTATTACAAGCGGAACAAGCACCTTCAGCGTTGCTTTGGGCAGCGCGGTGAAAAGAATTATTCCCTTGTCGGATAAGTTAATTGTCGACGGAAAAATAGATTTTTTTGTGGATGCGGGAAATAACGACTTATTTGGGAAATTTCAAAAAGGCATTGTCTTGCAGGCAGAAATTGCTGTATGCGACGAAAAAATGCGTTCTTTGTATTACGATTTTCATGTCTTGCATTCTTTATATAAAAATTTAGAAAAGGACTCTCCGCGCGCGGCAGAGCTGTTTTATGCGCTTTCAAAAGCGGACAGGAAGCTGATATATTTTTCGGAAAAAGAAATCAGGGAATGTTCTGAAATTCTGAAAGACGAATTGTCAAAGAAGAACGGATATTCGCCCTTTGAGCTTTACGCAACAGGGCATGCCCATTTGGATTTGGCGTGGCTTTGGCCGATTCGCGAAACGAAGAGAAAGGCTGTGCGCACCTTTTCGACGGCGGTCGCGCTGTGCGACCGATATCCGGATTATGTCTTTGCGGCAAGTCAGCCGCAGCAGTACCAGTGGGTGAAAGAGGCGGAGCCCATGCTCTTTCAGAGGATTAAGGAAAAAGTAAAGTCGGGGCAAATTGAGCCGATCGGGGCTATGTGGGTGGAGCCGGATATGAATATTTCTTCCGGAGAGTCCATAGTAAGGCAGCTGATATACGGAAAACAATTCTTTCGAGAAGAGTTTGGCATCGATACCACGACTTTATGGTTGCCGGTCGTTTTCGGGTTTAATGCCGCTTTGCCGCAGATACTCAGAAAAGCCGGCGTTAAAACAATGCTGACGATAAAATTGTCCTGGAATGAACACAATTCTTTCCCGCATCATACGTTCATGTGGGAAGGGATCGACGGCTCAAAAGTTCTTGTCCATATGCCGCCGGAGGGAACATACAACAGTTGCGCGTCTCCGGAATCGGCCATGATCGCACAGAAGAAGTTTACGGAAAAAGGAAAGGTGCGGCGGGCGATGATGATGTTCGGGGTCGGCGACGGAGGCGGCGGGCCCAGCACTTCGCATATAGAAAGATTGGCAAGAATGAAAAATTTGTGCGGGATGCCTCCCGTGCATGTCGGCAAAGCGCAGGCCTATTTCGACGAACTTTGGGGCAAGAGAAAAGACCTGAAAGTATACAGAGGGGAATTATACCTCGAGAAGCATCAAGGGACTTACACTACGCAGGCGAAGAACAAATTTTATAACCGAAAGATGGAAGTATTGCTTCGTGAAACGGAATTTTTGTGTACGATTGCGATGCTGAATACGGATTTTCACTATCCGAAAAAGGAATTGGATGAAATTTGGAAAGAAATTTTATTGTATCAGTTTCATGATATTCTGCCGGGATCATCCATCCGCCGCGTTTACGACGAGAGCATTGCATGCTATCAATCCATGAAGGAAAAGCTTAAAGAGCTGATGGCGCAGGCGGCAAAAGCGCTCGGAAACGGCGCGAATTCTTATTTAAATGCATCTCCGGCGGAAAACTATGTTACGATCGAAAAGGAAGGAAAAAAATTTTTATTGACTTTACCGGCTTATTCTGTCCGCGGGATGGAGAGTGCGCGCGAACTTGATAAAAAGGGCGTAAAAGCAACGCGGGACAGGCTTGAAAATCCGTTTATTAAAGTTCTTTTTGACAGCAACGGCTCGATCTGCGGCGTGATCGATAAGAGAAAACAAACGCAGATATTAAAGGAAGGAAATCGTTTCGTATTGTATAAAGATGCCGGAGACGCATGGGATTTTGATGACCGCTATTACGAACGCGTTGCAGACTCAGCTGTTTTGCAAGAAATGAAAATTGAATGCGACGGACAGTCGGCAACACGGACGCAAACGCTGAAAATCGGTTCTTCGATTATTCGGCAGGTCATTAAAATCGACAATATATCGGCTATGGTGCGCTTCGATAATCATGTTGTTTGGCAAGAAGAGGGGAAAATGTTAAGATGCAATTGGCGGCATTCGGTACGCACAAACGTCGTTGATTGCGATATTCAATTCGGAAATGTTCAAAGAAGCGTAACGGAAAACAATTTGTTGGAATATGCGCAAAAAAAAATTTGCGCTCATAAATGGATATCGGTGAAATCCGGGAATAAAGCTTTTAGCCTGATCAATGACTGTAAATACGGTTATCGGGTAAAAGATGACGGAATCAGCATGAATATTTTACGCGCAACAAAATATCCCGGAACAGATGCCGATCGCGGAGAACATGATTTTTCTTTCGGGATCTATGTGCCGGGAATCAAGGATGATTCGCAGAAAATTTCGTATGCATTTAACCAGAACATTGTGCCGGTAAATTGTCCTCCGACTAGCTTCGTTTCCGTTTCCGATTCGAGCGTTATTCTCGAAACGATCAAAAGAGCGGAAAAAAGCGACGATGTCATTTTGCGTTTATACGAATCGGAGCGAATGAGCGAAGAAATAAGTTTGACGGTTGACAGAAAATTCAAAAAAATTATCGAAACGGATCTTTTGGAAAATGAAATCAGAGAGGTGGCAAAAGATACGGATTCGGTTAAACTTGCTTTTTCTGAATTTGAGATCAAGACGCTGAAGTTGGTGCCTTGAAGAGGCGTAGGGGCGGGACGTTACCAAAGCACGGGCATTCGAATTCCGAAAATTTCGGCGGAGAGGCTTTTCGACAAAGCTGCGGGTCGAAACAGGGGCGCACTAGATGAATGTATCTTTGTGCGGGACTTAAATACGATGGCGAAGAAGGAAAAATAAAAGCGGTCGGTTTGAAAAAATTTCAAACCGACCGCTTTGGCCGTTGCATATTTTTGCATTACAATTTGAATACCGGTTCGCCGTTTTCAAACTGAACTTCAAGTACGTGCGCGTGGCGATCCGGATTGTTTAAAGGGTCGCCTGAAATATGTTCGTCGGAATAATCGCGATAATGCAGAATACACAGCGTTTCGCCGTTTTCTCCGACGGTAAAGCTGTTATGTCCGGGACCGAAAACTTTCTTGGAAGGATCGGTTTTCAAGACGGGATAGCGTTTTTTGCTCCACGAACGGGGGTCGAGAAGGTCGGCGTTTTCATCGGCCGAGAGCATGCCCATGCAATACATCTGCCCCGTTGCGGAGGCAGAATAGGTTACGAAAATTTTCCCTCCGTGCTTCAATACGGCAGGGCCTTCGTTTACCCAAAAATCGATGCGCTCCCAATCGTAATCGGGAGTGGTGAGCAACACCTGCACCGTTTTCAGTTTATTCGGCGCCGACATTTCTGCGATATAGAGATTGGAAATGCCGAAACGTCGGCCGACTTTTTCCGCCCAGATGCAGTAACGCCTGCCGCGATGTTCAAAAGTCGTCATATCCAATGAAAAATCGGTAAAGGAATAACGGTCATAGCCGTTGATCGTGTTTTCGTCGGGAGGGGTCAGTGCTTGCATCATGCCGAGCTCTTTCCATGCCCCGTTCATCGGATCGGCATCCGAACATTCGAGTACATAGGGACGTATTTCCCAAATGTTTTTATCTTCTCCCGCGGCAAAATAGATGTACCATTTTCCGTCGATATAATGGATCTCCGGGGCCCAGATATGGGAAGCCATAATACCGGTTTCATGTTTGTGCCAAATTTCTTTTTCTTCGGCATCGGTTATTCCGTTGATTGTTTTTGAACGGCGAAGGCATATCCTGTCATATGCAGGATATGTCGCGGTAAAATAGTAGTAACCGTCGGTATGCTTGTAAATATAAGGATCGGCTCTTCCCAAAGCGAGGGGATCGTTGTATTTCATATTCAAATCCGCCTTTATAGTATTTGGTCGTTTGTATTGACCGATTTCATTGTAACATGCCGATTGCGTTCTGTCAATAAAATATCGAAAAAACCTGCTGTAAAATCGGCAAAAAAGAGGTAAACGTTCATCGAAAAATGGAGAGGATGACGCGTTTTTTTCGGCAATATTCAGTCTGTTCCATTTTTAATAAATTATAGAAAAAATTCGCCGTACTGTTGCATTTGCAACAGTATTTTTAGGCGTACAATGTTAGAATAATTATAGAAAAGGGTTTGATTCCCGAAAATAAAAAGGAGAGGCTATTATAATGAAAAGATGTGCTATTTGCGGCGAAATCGTCGATGATTCTGTAACTGTATGTCCGGTATGCAAAGCGACCAAATTTGTTCCGATCGATGAAAATGCGGAGATCAAATTTGCATGCGTTCATGAAGTCGGCGTAGCGAAAGGGCTCGATGAAGAAGTCGTTGCCGGATTGCGTGCAAACTTCGAAGGTGAATGCACGGAAGTCGGCATGTATCTCGCAATGGCTCGCGTAGCGGAAAGGGAAGGCTATCCTGAAGTTGCGGAAGCTTACAAGCGCTATGCGTATGAAGAGGCGGAACATGCTTCCAAGTTTGCGGAACTGTTGGGCGAATGCATCAGCGATTCGACGAAAAAGAATCTTGAAATGCGCGTAGCGGCGGAGACCGGCGCTTGCGAAGGAAAGCTGAAAATCGCGAAGAGAGCGAAAGAACTCGGTTACGATGCGATTCATGATACCGTGCATGAAATGGCGAAGGATGAAGCCCGGCACGGTGCAGGCTTCAACGGATTGCTGAAGAGATATTTCAAAAACTAAAAACAGGCAATAGAAAAGGCGCCACATCTGCGGCGCCTTTCTCTTTGCATACTGTTAATTTTTTGAAAAATTACAGATCATCCAAATCGTCCTTATCGGTGGTAGAAACATCGTACCGGATTTTATTGTTGCGGGAAAGGATGTCTTTCGTAAAATCATTGTACCATTCCGGCTTGACGACGATGACCGTATATTTTTCGTCTTTAAAATACAGAACGAGTTTGTTCGTTTTTGAAAATAAATGGATCGATTCTATATTTGCTATACTGTAAGAGGATTTAATAAATCCGAACCAGAGTACGATTTCTTTATCCGTAACTTTATAGACGGAACGGATCAGGATCGAGGCAAATATCGCGATCGCCAAAGGCGCGATGATCAATAGGATCACGTGCTGAATGATCAGCTGCGGAGAAGTGAATCCGAGGCGCAGGATGCGGTAGACGGTAAAGGCAATTCCGCCCGCGCCCAGCAGAAGGCCGAGAATACAAAACAGAACGGCAATTTTCGACAGCTTAAATTTGTATGTGTTCATGGTTTCGTACCTCCCAATGCAGAAATTGTAACATAATTGCACATAAAAATCAAGAGGATATCGGCTCTTTTTTATCGAAGGCTTGGCCTTCAGAGAGTTGTTGCATGATCGAGAGGGTGCGATCTATAAAAGATGAGTTGATTTGTTATAAGATATTTTTATTGCTTGCAGCCTGTGATTTGCTTGAAAAATCATTTTAAAAGTAGTAGAATAGCTTTGAGTTTCAGATAAATGAGGAAAGGAACGTGTCAAATCTTTCAAACGGATTACTGGCGGTCGATTTTTCGGGACTGGCAGATAAAATTTTTCCGCACCATGTTATCGAGAAAGGCTGGTTTGTGATCAACGACAGCGTATTGTCGGGCTTCATCGTCGTTGCGGTAATATTGATCATCGCTTTGATTCTTCGGCTAACGATCATACGGCATTGGAAAACGACGCCTACGGGCGGACAGATGTTTCTCGAGTGGCTGGTTTGCTTTTTCGATAAGAGCGCCGATGAAATGACCGAGGAATACAGCGGCTTGATGGGGCCGTATACTTTGGGCGCGGCAACGTATATATGCTGCGGCGTTTTGATCGAAATGTTCGGACTGCGGCCTGCGATCGCCGACCTCGGGGCCTGTGTGGCACTCGCGCTGTGTACGTTTATTTTTATCCATACGCTCGGATTTGCCAAAAAGAAAGTCCGCCGACTGCCGCATTATCTCAATCCGATCAATATCGTTACAGATTTAGCGGTACCCGTTTCCATGACATTCCGTTTGTTCGGCAGCATTTTGAGCGGTATGGTGATCATGGACATGATTTATATATTAGTGGAAGGAATTTGGTATATAGGGCTGCCGCTGATTTTACCTGCGGTGCTTACGCCTTTATTTACGCTGTTCCATGCGTTTATACAGTCTTATGTTTTTGCGTCTTTGACGCTTACTTTTGTGCAGGAAGCCATCGAGATGCCGCCGCCGAAGCCAAAGCGGCCAAAACGGTCAAAAAAAGGGCAACTTGCGGCAGAGCAAAAGACAGTTTAAACAGAACGACAGAAACACAGCAAACAACCAGGAGGTACAATTATGGAACTTTTGATTACGATGGTAGCCAACCTTTTGGCTACGGACGGTGCGCTTCTCGGCGCAGGCATCGCGGCGCTTACAGGGTTGGGCGCAGGTATCGGTATGGGAATCGCCACAGGGAAAGCAGTCGAGGCTACGGCTCGTCAGCCGGAGGCGGTAGGCAAGATCCGGACAATGCTCCTTTTGGGGCTGGCATTCGCTGAGACGACCGCAATTTACGGATTGCTTGTCAGCATTCTGTTGATTTTCGTATCTTAAAGATTTCAGCTTTAAAAATTTTTACGGGATTAATTAAGGTGTAGAATGTTTATGAGAAATTTTTCAAGTCAGTTGCTCGCGAATATTTTCGAGGCGCTCGGCTTTGACTGGCAGAGTATAATCGCCCACCTGATCGCATTGATCATTTTAACGGTGGGGTTATATTTGCTGCTTTTTAAACCCGTTAAAAGGATGGTCAAAGAAAGGCAGGAAAAGGTTAAGAAGATCGAACAGGAAAACAGCGATTTAAACGAAGAAGTCAAGAAGATGAAAAGCAGTACGGAGGTTGTTCTTTCGGAAGCTAAAAAGCAGGCCGCTGTGATCCATGAAAACGCCGTAAAAGTTGCCAATCAAAAGGCGGATGAGATCGTGGCCGACGCCCGCAGGGAAGCAAAGGCCTTGATTGAACGGACGGAACGGGAAATGGAAGAGGAACGCGGCAAACTGCAGTCCGATATCGAGAAGCAGATCACGGATGTTTCCGTCGAAGTAGCGGAAGCTTTGCTGGCCCGTAAGATTACCCCCGAAGATAACAAAAAGCTTATAGAGGAAAGCCTTGCGCGGTGGAGTAAGGAAGAATGAAACAGAATGACAGAAAAGCTACCGTAACGCTGGCTATGCGGCCGGATAACGACACGGTGGCAAAGATCGCCGCTTTTGTGAAAAGCCGCGGCGTTTCGAAGATTTCGTACGAAATCGATGAAAACATTATCGGCGGGATCATAATACAGATCGGAAGCGTCATATACGACGGTTCCGTAAGAAGCCGGTTGGATAATATTAAAACTCCGTTGGATTCGCAGGCAGATACAAGCAGGTAATTATGATAGACATCAACGCAATCGGAAAAAATATACGTCAAAAAATTGAAAACGTTTCCGCTTTCGGCGATGGCCGCCGCGCTTGCGGCAGGATCGTTTATTCCGGAGACGGTATCATCCGCATTGCCGGATTGGAAGACGTAAAATATAATGAATTGCTGGAAGTAAAGGGCGGATACCGCGCACTGGCTTTAAATTTGGAAGAGGGCAGCGTGGGAGCGGTGCTTTTTTCCGGCGAAGACAAAGTGCGCTATGGAGATGTGGTTTATTCTACGGGAGAAACCGTGCAGATGCGTGTAGGCGAAGAATTGCTCGGCCGAATTGTGGATCCGCTCGGAGAAGCGATCGACGGGCTGGCCCCTTTAAAGACGACGCAGACCCGTCCGGTCGAATATCCTGCCCCGGCAATTATGGACCGAGGCAAAGTAAATAAACCTTTGCAAACGGGGATTCTGGCGATCGACAGTATGATCCCGATCGGCCGGGGACAGCGTGAGCTGATCATCGGAGACAGACAGACGGGTAAAACAGCGATTGCCGTTGACGCGATCCTGAATCAGAAAAACGAGAACGTGATCTGCATTTATGTTTCGATCGGGCAGAAAGCGTCCTCTCTGGCAAAGATCATACAGACGCTTCGCAATGCGGGGGCGATGGATTACACGTGCGTTGTCTGTTCTACGGCAGACGATGCGGCGCCTCTGCAATATATCGCTCCGTACAGCGGCTGCGCCTTGGCGGAATACTTTATGTATCAGGGAAAAGACGTCCTCATCGTATATGACGACCTGTCGAAACATGCGGTGGCATATCGCGCCATGAGCTTGCTCTTGAAGAGACCGGCCGGCCGCGAAGCGTATCCGGGCGACGTGTTCTATCTCCATTCAAGACTGCTGGAGCGCGCGGCAAAACTTTCGGAAGAAAAGGGCGGCGGATCGATAACGGCGCTCCCCATTGTGGAAACGCTGGCGGGGGATATTTCAGCGTATATCCCCACGAACGTTATTTCGATCACGGACGGCCAGATCTATTTGGAAACGGAGCTGTTCAACAGCGGGGTGCGGCCTGCGGTAAACGTGGGGCTCTCTGTATCGCGCGTCGGCGGAAGTGCGCAAAGAGCGGCGATACGGCAGATCTCCGGTCAGCTCCGCATCAATCTCGCGCAATACCGCGAACTGGCCATATTTATGCAGTTCGGATCCGACCTTGATTCCGAAACGCAAAAGACGCTCAGCCGCGGCGCTAAAATGACGGATACACTCAAACAAAAACAGTATTTGAATTATTCGGTAAAAGAGATGATCATTCTTTTGACGGTGTCGCAGAGCGACTTGGTCGATAAGATACCGGAAAAGAAGATGGCGGCCTATAACGAAGGATTGCTCGATTATATACGCGCAAATTGTTCCGAATTGATGGAGGGGCTTGACCCGGATCGGAAACTCTCGGATGAAGACAGGAATCGGATTTTGGCGGTGGCGGAAGAATACCTCAATTGTTCTGTGGGCGAGGAGCAAGGCTCTACATCGGATAAAGAATATGCCGAGGCTTAAAAATGGCTGACGTAACCGAAATTAAACATAGAATCAAGAGTATCGAAGATACGCACCAAATCACGAAAGCGATGGAGCTGATTTCCGTCGCAAAGATGCGCAAAGCGATGCAGAAGCATATGTACAGCGCGGCTTATTTCGATTCCGTGCGTTATACGCTGAAAGACATCATGCGGCACAGTACGGACATCAGGCACAAATATGTGGTGCATCGTCCGGACAGCAGGACGGCGTATATCGTGATTGCGGGAGATAAAGGCCTGGCCGGTTCGTTCAATAACAACATTTTGAATTTGGCTTGGAGCCATATGCAGGATCGCCCGGTGCATTACGTCATTACCGTGGGACAGATGGCCCGCGCCTTTTTTGAACGGAAAAAACAGACGGTCGATTTGGAATTTACTCATGCGGTAACCAATCCGACGTTGCATGACGCCCGAGGGATCATGCGCGATATACTGGAACTGTATGACCGCAATTTGATGGACGAAGTTTACCTTGTTTTCACGCGGATGTATTCGTCGTCGCAACATAAACCGCAAATGGTAAAATTGTTGCCTATTGAGGAAAAAGATATCGAAGCGGACGTAAAATCGACATACAGCGGGGAGATTTGCTACGACCCTTCTCCTCATGAAGTATTGAACGTTTTGGTTCCGCAATACCTTGTCGGAATGATTTATTCCGCCCTCATTCATTCGGCGGCGTGCGAACATGCTTCCCGAATGCTGGCAATGTCAAACGCCAATAAAAATGCCGAAAAGATGCTCGACACACTCAGTTTGGAGTACAATCGTCTGCGCCAGGCAGCGATTACGACGGAGCTGCTTGACTTGACTTCCGGCAGATTTACACAAAAATTAAAAGAGAAACATAGTTAGAGGTGATCGTTATGGTTAATCCCGGCAAGATCAGCCAGATTATCGGGCCTGTAGTGGATGTCGCCTTTGAGGGCGCGATGCCTCCCGTTTATGAAAAACTTATCGTACAAGATTCGGATGTAACGCTGGAAGTTTTTTCGCATATAAAAAAAGGAGTCGTGCGCTGTATTGCGCTTACGGCAACGGAAGGACTTGCTCGAGGTGCGGCGGTAGTCGATACCGGCGCGCAGATTACAGTCCCTGTGGGCGAAGAAGTCCTCGGCAGGGTGCTCAACGTTTTGGGGGAACCCATCGATAATAAAGGGGAAGTCAAAGCGGAAACGCGTTGGAATATACACCGTAAACCGCCGGCATTTTATGACCAGAGCCCGTCTACGGAAATATTTGAGACGGGTATCAAAGTAATCGATCTGCTGGCGCCGTACAGTAAAGGCGGCAAAATCGGCCTTTTCGGCGGCGCGGGCGTCGGCAAAACCGTCCTCATTATGGAACTGATGCACAACATTTCCAAAGAGCACGGCGGCTATTCTATATTTACGGGGGTAGGCGAGCGTTCGCGCGAGGGCAACGACATGATTTCGGATATGGAAGAATCCGGAGTTATCGGTAACACTGCCCTTGTATTCGGGCAGATGAACGAACCCCCGGGAAGCCGTATGCGCACGGCGTTTACCGGGCTGACGATCGCCGAATATTTCCGCGATGTATCACGCCGCGATGTCCTGCTGTTTATCGACAATATTTATCGTTATATCCAAGCGGGCAGCGAAGTTTCGGCTTTGCTCGGCAGAATGCCGTCCGCGGTCGGTTATCAACCGACTTTGGCAACGGAGATGGGGCTCTTGCAGGAAAGGATCGCGAGTACGCGCCGCGGATCGATCACATCGATTCAGGCTGTATATGTTCCGGCGGACGATATAACCGACCCGGCCCCCGCGGCGATTTTCTCACATCTCGATGCGACGACAGTGCTTTCCCGCAAAGTGGTTGAGATGGGTATCTATCCTGCCGTCGATCCGTTGGAATCTTCTTCGCGCATTTTGGATCCGCAGATCGTCGGACGTGAGCATTACGATGTAGCGAACCAAGTTATCGCAACTTTGCAGCGATATAAGGAATTGCAGGATATCATTGCAATCTTGGGTATGGACGAACTTTCCGAAGAAGATAAAAACGCAGTATTCAGAGCAAGAAAAATTCAGAAATTTATGTCCCAGCCCTTCTCGGTTTCTAAAATTTATACGGGACTGGAAGGCCGGTATGTGCCGCTGCAGGCAACGATTGAAAGTTTTAAAACGATTTTGTCCGGCGATGTGGACGATTTGCCCGAAAATGCATTTTTCAATGTCGGCGATATAGACGAAGCAAAGGCAAAAGCGCGCACGATGAAAGCGGATTCTTAATATCAATAATTCAAAGGAGCCTCACTGCGATGGATAAATTCTATTTGGAAATCATAACGCCGGAAAAAACTTTTTTCCGCGGCGAAGTGGAGAGCATAAATATCCCTGCATTGGGGGGCGCCTGCTCAATTTTGGCCGGGCATCAGCCGATGGTTTTTGCCACCGAGCCGGGCTCTCTTTTCATTACCGTAGACGGTGAGACCCGCGAAGCGTTTATGAGCGAGGGCTTCGTGGAGGTTCGGCCGGATGAAACGATTGCATTTTCGGAAGCCGTGGAGTGGCCGGAAGATATCAACGAGCGGCGGGCGGCGGAAGCGCGCGAGCGCGCGGAAGAGCAGTTGCGCCGCAATCGCAGTTCGGCGGAATATCGGCTGAACAGGGCGGCGCTGCAGCGGGCATTTGCCCGCCTGCGCGTTAAAAATCATGGGCGCATCGATTGATCGGGAACATAAATTATTGCTTTTTGCGGTTCTTAATTTTTTTAAATGCTTTACAAATTTTTAATTTTGTGGTAAAATTTATCAAATCGGAGTTTACAGCGCGGGAGAGGTTTTACCATGAAATGTATGTTTTGCGGATGTTCGGAAAGCAAAGTTATCGACAGCCGATCTACCGATGAAGGGCGAACGATCCGCCGTCGTCGCGAATGCATCAACTGCGGAAGAAGGTTTACGACGTATGAGACGATCGAAACGACGCCCGTGCTTGTGGTAAAAAACAGCGGAAATCGGCAGGCGTTCGATCCGAATAAACTGAAAAACGGCATTATAAAGGCGTGCGAAAAGCGTCCCGTTTCTATGTCGAAGATCGATAAGCTGGTCGAAGAGATAAAAAAGCAAGTCTATAATTCTTTAGAGCAGGAGATCACTTCAAAAAAACTCGGCGAAATGGTGATGGACGGGCTGAAAGAGATCGATGAGGTTGCGTATGTCCGTTACGCTTCGGTTTACCGTCAGTTTACGGATATCTCGTCGTTCATGACGGAATTGGAAGCATTGATGGACGAGAGCAAGTCAAAAAAGAATCAATCATCGCAGAAGTCCGAATGAGGGCTTCTTTTTTGTAGCGGAGGAAAAATGAGTAAACAGGTACAAGTAGGCGGCGTTGCCGTCGGCGGGGGAACTTCCGTAAAAATTCAGTCGATGACGACGACGCAGACTTCCGATATAGAAGCGACGGCAGAACAGATTTCGAGGTTGTATGAGGCGGGATGCGAAATTGTCCGCGTCGCTGTCCGCGGCGAAGAGGATGCAAGAGCCATCGGCAAATTGAAAGAGCATTCCCCGCTGCCGATCGTTGCCGATATTCATTTTTCTGCCAAATTAGCCATTCTCGCAACGGAGAACGGAGCGGATAAGATCCGAATCAATCCGGGAAATATCGGAGGGCAGGCGCAGATCAAAGCTGTTGCGGACTGCATCCGCGCGCACGGCATACCCGTTCGCGTTGGTTCGAATACAGGGAGCATTGAAAGAGAGTTTTTCGAAAAATATGGCCGAACGGCACCTGCGCTCGTGGAAAGCGCCTTGCATAATGTGCAATTGCTTGAAAAGTTCGGCGTGAGGGATATCGTGATTTCGGTTAAGGCATCGTCTGTTCCTCTCACCGTCGAAGCATACCGCATTTTGGCAAAAAAGACGGATTATCCTCTGCATGTCGGCGTTACGGAAGCCGGCACGCGGGAGAGCGGGATCGTGAAGAGCTCCATAGGGATCGGAACTCTTTTGCTGGAAGGGATCGGCGATACAGTGCGGGTTTCCCTAACGGACGACCCTGTGGAAGAAATTTATGCGGCGAAGCGAATTCTGCGCGCGTGCGGCTTGGAGAATAAATACGTCGAAGTGATTTCTTGCCCGACCTGCGGGCGTTGCGAATGGAACAGCATGCTGCTTGCGCAGAAAGTGGAGCGTATGACGTTCGGCGTAAAGCAAAATTTGAAAGTGGCGGTGATGGGCTGCGTAGTCAATGGACCGGGCGAAGCGCAGGACTGTGATCTGGGTATAGCGGGCGGAAAGGATAAATGCGTGCTGTTCCGCCGCGGGGTTCCGTATAAGGCGGTATCGGCCGAAAGAGCAGAGGAAGAGTTTTTGACCGCGCTGCGAGAAATGCTGGCGGAGGGTTGACAAGGAATGACGCAGGAAGATTTGATCGGACGCATCCAACAGCTCGAAGGGCTGCAACATGCGGTTTTAAACGGGATCATCATTGATACGCATGCCAGAGAATGTGTGTTTGAGATCATTACCGACCGCGCATATTCGCGCGAAGAGGAAAATGAAGCCGCTTTGCTCGTTCGGCAAGCGGTTCCCGATTCTCTGAAAGCGACTGTACGGATCCGAAAACTGGTAGCGGATCCGCAATTGATCCGCCATAAAATATTGGAGTATTTGAGCAGAAATCACCGTGCTGCGGCGGCCTGCATTCATTCGGAAGATATTGAAATCAAGATGGGCGAAACGATCGAATTTTGTTTCGGCGTCGATGCGGCCGAGCGCGGTTTTTTTGAGAAGAACGAACAGTTGATCCCCGGGATCGTTAAGATGCTGGAGCGGAATTTTTGCAATCGATTTGCGGGAGGTCTGTACAATAAAGAGAAAGGGGGCATTCCGGAAGAGCTCGATGGGGATGAAGAGCTTGAGACCTTCGATTATCGGCCGGCGAGAACATTTCCGATCGCGAATTTTGAGACGATCGACGAAGCGAACGTTCCTAAAATCGCAACATATATCTCAGACTGTGATTTTGCGAGCGAAATGCTGACCATTTGCGGGGAGATCATATTTTTGCAGGATCGTACGACCAAGCCGAAAACAGATGCAACGGGGGCGACGGTAAAAGAGGGGCGTCCGTATTTGCGCTTTACGATCGAAGACGCGACGGGACGGATGTCCTTTTCGTATTTTCCGAAAAAGAAGACGGAGGAAAAAATCCGGGCGCTGCAGGTTGGCGATTGGATTGTGTGTACTGGTGCAAACGAGCTGTTCAATGAAAGGCTGAGCTTTACGGCGCGTTATATAAACCGCGGTTCGGCGCCGGAAGGGTTCGTCCCGGAAAAGAGGCCGGGCAAAGCAGTTCCCCTGCGTTATACGAAAATATTCCCCGAAAAGCTGACCGACTACAATCAGATGAACCTGTTTGAACAGGGGGCTTTGCCGGAAGATCTGGTAAAATATACATTCGTCGTTTTTGACTTGGAAACGACGGGTTTGGTGAATACTCCTGCAGGCGGAAAGATGGACGCAATAACCGAAATCGGCGCGGTAAAGATCATCGGGGGCGAAATTCGGGAACGGTTTACGACGCTGGTCAATCCGGAACGGAAGCTGGATGAAGAGATCGTCAAGCTGACGGGCATTACCGATGATATGGTAAAAGACGCTCCGAAAATTGCAGAGGTCGTTCCGGATTTTTATAAGTTTTGCGACGGATGTCTGCTTGTGGGGCATAACGTTCAGTTCGACTATAAATTTGTTCAATATTATTGCGCGCAAGAGGAGTATTCTTTTGAACATAAGACGTACGACACGCTGTCTATCGCGCAAAGCATGCTTTTCCTCTCCAATTATAAATTAAACACGTTGGCGGATCATTACGGCATCACGTTCAACCATCACCGCGCGTGGGACGACGCTTTGACGACGGCAAAAATCTTTATTGAATTGATAAAAGCAAAAAAATGCTTGCCAAATACGTAAAGATATGGTATAATCAAAATACTCAATAGTAAGGCTTAGGATTGAGAGTGGGTTTCCGCTCTCAAATCTTTTTATGTACTGTTCAGCGTTTTTGTAGGTGCGGAATGAAAGTAAAATCCATACAGGAAATAGAAAGCGCTCTTCGTCCGATCGCGGACGCGGTCGGCGTAGAAATATATGAAATTGTATTCAAACAGGGGAAGTCTCCCGCTCTTACGGTGTATCTGGATACCGATCGGGAGGGGGGCATCGATCTGGATACCTGCGAAAAGTTTCATAACGCTGCAGACCCGGTGCTCGACGAGTTGGATCCGACGTTCGGAATGCCGTATACGCTGAATATCAGCAGCCCCGGATTGGATCGCCCGTTTAAAAAAGATAAAGATTATTTCCGAAATATCGGCAAAAAGGTCGAGATAAAACTTTATGCGCCGCACCGTGGCGAAAAAAATTTTGAGGCGGTTCTGATCGATTACAATCCGCAGGCAAAAAACGTTACTCTCCAAAAAGGGAATGAAACGTTTACGCTCAATTTAACGCAAATCGTAAAAATGTCCATGGCAATCGATTTTGATTGAATTTCATTAAAAATAAAAATTTGAGGAGAAAACAATGGTCAGCAAAGAGTTCTTTGAGGCTTTGGCAGATTTGGAGGCTGAAAAAGGGATCAGCCGCGAAATATTTATTGAAGCATTGCGCGGCGCACTCATTTCCGCATATAAGAAGCAATATGAGGGGGGCGCGGGGGAAGTCGATATCCGAATCAATCCCGAAAAGAACAGTATCAAATACTATACCGTAAAGACGGCCGTAGATGAGGTAAACGACCCGGAAAAAGAAATTTCCGTTGCGGCAGCACAGCTTATCAAAAAAAGCTATAAAGCGGGGGATTTGGTCTATGAAGAGTTTGTGCCGAAAGATTTCGGGCGGATCGCGGCGCAGACGGCAAAACAGGTCATTTTGCAAAAACTTCACGAAACCGAGCGCGACAATACATTGCTGGAGTTCTCCGACAAGAAAGACGAGCTTATGAGCGGCGTCGTGCGGAAAGTGGATGCGAAAAACGTTTACGTTGAACTCGGTAAAGGGCAGATCGAAGGTGTAATGCTGCCGCAGGATCAGGTTCCCGGCGAGAAGTACGAGGTTAACGACCGCCTGAAAGTATACGTCAAAAATATTAAAAGCGGCGCCAAGGGGGCCCAGATCCTTGTTTCGAGGACGTCTGCGGGGCTTGTAAAGCGCTTGTTTGAAAATGAAGTCCCCGAAATCAAAGCAGGGATCGTTGTCGTAAAAGCCGTCTCCCGCGAAGCGGGTCAGCGCACGAAAATGGCTATTTACAGTGAAGACCCGCAGGTCGATGCCGTAGGCGCATGTGTGGGTAATAAAGGTTCGCGCGTCAATGCCGTCGTGGCCGAATTGGGCGGGGAAAAGGTAGACATTATTCAATGGAGTGAAAATCCTTTGGAATTTATCGCAAAGGCGCTGTCGCCGGCAAAGGTCATTTCGGTTACGGAAGTGGGCGAAAAATCAGCCATTGCCATCGTGCCGGACGACAAGCTTTCGCTTGCGATCGGGCGCGACGGGCAGAACGCCCGTTTGGCGGCGCGTCTTACCGGCTGGAAGATCGACGTCAAAAGTGAAAGCGCCGCCGCAAAGATGGAGGAATTGCTCCGCGCGGACGAGGGCGGAGACCAGCCTGCCGAGAGCATGACGGATGACAGCCAAGAATAGATTTCGGAAGCTTCCGGAGGAGCCGCATGAAAGAGAAAAAAATACCGATGCGTATGTGCATAGCCTGCCGAGAGATGAAGCCGAAGAAAGAAATGCTTCGCGTTGTCAAGCCGAAAGAAGGCGATGTCTTTATTGATTTTTCCGGAAAAGCTTCGGGCAGGGGCGCGTATATATGCGATAATGCGGATTGCATTAAAAAGCTGAGAAAAGGGCGGCTTTTAAATAAAGCTTTCTCTTCGGAAATTCCCGCACAGGTCTACGAAAAGATCGAGGAGGATTTTCTTGCTAAAAAGTAAGGCGGAAAGTTACATCGGGTTTTGCATTAAAGCCGGAAAACTGACCTGCGGGTTCAATGCTATAGAACAGCAGAAGAAAGATATATATTTGTTGTTGTTGTGCGATACCGCGTCGGAAAACGCGAAAAAAAGCGCTTTAAAACTCAAAGAACGATTTCGCTGCGAACTGCTGCTGTTTTGCGGCAGGACATTGGAAGAAATTACAGGAAAATATAATTGTAAATTGGCAGCGGTGAGAGATAGAAATCTGGCAAAGGCAATTATGTCTGCTACGGATGAAAATATTACATTATATTCGGGAGGCAACAAAAAGCAGGATGGCTGAAGCAAAGAAGAATTACGCAAACATCGAAAAAATAAGCTCACTGTTAGGGGCGGAAGGTGTCGGCGCGTTGCTGAAAGAAGTGCAGGGCACGGAAAAGAAAGTCGGAGAAATTCTTCGCAAATTGTCCGATTTGGAAAATGCCGCGCGAATTCGTGCGCAGGAAGAAGCTGCTAAGGCTGAGGCGGAAGAAGTGGAAGCTGCCCGCGCGGAGCAGAAAAAAGAAGAGCCCGTTTCCGTCCGGCAGCCGAACGACGTCCCTGAAAAACAGGAAAAACCTGCAGAGGAAAGGAAAGAAGAGCCGATTGTTGCATCGGAAAATATTCCCGAAGAACCCGATAAGAAAGCAGAAAAGGAAGCGGTGCCGGTAAAAGGCGCTCCGGAAGAGCCGGCCTCAAGTTCAACCGAATCAATTAAAAAGCCTGTCGAAGAGACGAGAAAAACGGCGCACGGAGAAGAGAAGGTCATTCGTACGCAATATGCGGATCGCAGGGCGATGCGCGCTGAAGCGGCACGCAATACTTATGTGAATAACGCGGCGAACGAGCGTACGTCCGGTGAGCGGCGTCCGGCCAATACGTTTACCCCGAAGGGAGACCGCGCAGCTTCTGCGGCGGGAGCACAGGGCCGCCCGGCTTACGGCAATAGAGTGCAAGGGGCTCAGCAGGGAGGTCGTTTCGGAACAAAGCCATCCGTTCCGGGCAAACCTGCGATGACCGGTGCTCGCCCGTCGGCAGGAAGACCTGCGCAAGGGCGTTTTAGCGCTCCTGCGGCAGTTCCGCCTGCGGCTCCGTCGAAAAATTTTGCCTCTCCCGCGAAGAAAAAGTCGTATGAAAAATCATACGTCGACCAAAAGCGCACCATTAACAAAAGGGCGCTGGTCAAACAGCAGGTTTCCGTTTCCGATTTCGATGAAGATAAAAGCGGATACCGCAAATTGCGCGTAAAGAAACAGAAACAGCAAGCGGTCCAGACGATAAAAATCGAACATGCGGTCGTAACCAGCGAAAATATTCCGTTGAAGGTGCTGAGCGAAAAGCTCGGGATCACGGCGGTCGAAATTACCAAGAGGTTGTTCCGCGAAGGGATCGCAAAGACGATCAACGATTCCATTGATTACGATACGGCGGCCTATATTGCCAACGACTTGGGCATTGAACTGGAATACAAGCCGGAAAAAACGGCGGAAGAGGCCCTTGACGAAATTTATAACGCGGAAGTCGGCGGCAGTGAAGGAACGGAAACCCGTCCGCCCGTCGTAACTGTGATGGGGCATGTCGATCACGGTAAAACATCGCTGTTGGATAAAATCCGCAGTACAAACGTAACTGCCGGGGAAGCCGGCGGTATAACGCAGCATATCGGTGCATATTCCGTTACTGTCAAAGGAAAGACGATAACCTTCTTAGATACGCCCGGGCACGAAGCTTTTACGGCGATGCGCGCTCGCGGTGCTTCCGTTACGGATATCGTAATTTTGGTTGTTGCCGCAGATGACGGGATCATGCCGCAAACGGTAGAAGCGATCAACCACGCAAAGGCGGCCGATGTGCCCATTATTGTTGCCGTAAATAAAATGGATAAACCCGAAGCGAATTTGGAACGGGTCAAGCAAGGCCTGACGAATAACGGTCTCGTTCCGGAAGAATGGGGCGGCGATGCGATCGTATGCCCCGTATCGGCAAAAACGGGAGAGGGAATCGGAGAGTTGCTTGAAACGATCAATCTTGTCGCAGAAGTTAAAGAACTAAAGGCGAATCCCAACCAGATGGCGCGCGGCACGATTATTGAGGCGAAACTCGATAAAGGCAAAGGGCCTGTGGCTTCCGTTCTTATTCAGAACGGAACGCTGCATACGGGCGACAGCATTATTTCGGGTACGACTTCCGGCAGAGTGCGTGCCATGATCGACGATAAAGGCAGAACGGTTAAATCAGCCGGCCCTTCGATGGCGGTTTCAATTTTGGGGTTGGAAGAAGTCCCGAATGCGGGGGATTCCATCATCGCGGTCGAACAGGACAAATTGTTGAAGCAGGTATTGGAAGAGAGAAAGAGAAAAGAAAGCGAGTCTATGATCAAATCGCAGACGCGCGTAACGTTGGACGATGTGTTCGGCAAGATTGCGGAAGGCAAGATAAAAGGGCTGAATATTATTGTAAAGGGCGATGTGCAGGGTTCAGTCGAAGCGGTCAAACAGTCTCTTCTGAAACTCTCGAATGACGAAGTGCGCGTGCATATTTTGCATAGCGGCGCGGGCGCGATCACGGAATCGGACGTTATGCTTGCGGACTCGTCCAATGCGATCATTGTCGGCTTTAATGTCCGTCCCGATACGAAGGCGAAAGCTCTTGCCGAGCGCAGCGGCGTAGATGTGCGCACTTACAGAATCATTTATGAATTGCTGGACGATATCCAAGCGGCTCTCAAGGGCATGCTCGCGCCGAAATACAGAGAGGTGATGACGGGCAAATGCGACGTTTTGCAGACCTTCAAAATTACAGGCGTCGGAATGGTCGCCGGTTGTTATGTTACGGAGGGCAAAATCGTTCGCAGCGGAAAGCTTCGGATTTATCGTGATGACGTCATGATCGTCGAAGGTGCGGTCCGGCAGTTAAAGCGCTTTAAAGATGACGTGAAAGAGGTTTCCGGTGGCTTTGAATGCGGCGTTAGCATTGATGGCTTTGACGGAATTAAGGTCGGCGATGTCATCGAGTGCTACATCACTGAGGAGATCCCCGCGTAAAACAGAGGATAATCGAGCGCGGGGCGCGCAAAATAATAATGTATCGGCGGAGATCCGTTGCGGAAAGATTCCGCGACGGATCTTTTTTTACGGCGGTAATGCCTG
Source organism: uncultured Clostridia bacterium (assembly GCA_944368795.1). Lineage (GTDB taxonomy): Bacteria > Bacillota > Clostridia > Christensenellales > Borkfalkiaceae > Borkfalkia. Next base: position 22,797 of record CALVXE010000142.1, read on the forward strand.
AAGCTGCCGCATAGAATATTGATTATTGCGTGAAAAGGAGAAAACTTATGAAATCATTGCGCGGGGAGAGACTCTCTTCCGAATACCAAAAAGCCGTTTATGAAATTATTTCCACGTCTCTTAAAAACAGGACGGACAGGATCAGGGGGCTGGTAAGCGTTACGGGGGCAGATGTTTCGCCGGATTTAAAAAATGCTAAAATTTATGTCAGCATATTAGCCAAAAATAAAGAAGAAGAGCAGTCTTCTTTTGAGGAACTGTGCGCGCATGCAGGATTCATTCGCCATGAGTTGGCTCATATGATGCGTACGCGTACCGTGCCTGAAATTCGCTTTTATAGGGACGGAAGTTTCGAATACGGCGAAAAGATCGATCGGATTATAAAACAGCTTGAAGAGGAAGAAAATCGGCAGAATGACGAAGGTGATCAGAAATGATTTTGTCTCTTTCCGAAATTGCCGAAAAGCTGAAAACAATAAAAAGCGCTGTTATTTTTTGTCATATGCGTCCGGACGGCGATGCAATCGGTTCGGCGATGGGACTGAAGAGAATTCTTGCCGGTTGCGGGGTCCGTTGTTCGGTTGCCTGTGAAAGTGCTGTTCCCGAAAAATTTACGTTTTTGCCCGGGACGGAAGAGTTTTCTGCGCCTGTCGATATGGAGGCGGAAGCATTCATTGCGGTCGATTCGAGCGATGAAAATCGACTCGGGAAGTATGGCGAATTGTTTTTAAAGGCAAAAAAAATCAAATTCAATATCGATCACCATATTTCGAATACTCGTTTCGCCGATTATAACTATGTCGATGATGTAGCGGCAACCTGCGAGATCATGGTTCGCTTGTCCGAATTTCTCGGAGGCGTCGGAGACGTACTGACTGCAAATTTCTTAATGATGGGGTTGAGTTCGGATACCGGGAATTTTGCTCATAAAAATGTTACGGCTGATACGTTCCGCGCGGCGGCTTATCTTGCGGAGTGCGGAGCAGATATCAATCTTATACAATACAATATGTTCAAAAAACAGAGCAGAGAGCGTGCGGCATTATTCGGTGAAACGATGGCGAAGATACGCTATTTTGAACAAGGGCGAATCGCGGTAATCGCAGTAACGCAGGAAGGACTTGCACGTACGGGCGCCACTTCCGATATGACGGAGGGTTTTATTGACTTCCCGCTGGGGGTAGAGGGCGTCGAGGTGGCCGCATGCTTGTTGGAAACAGCTCCGCTGCGTTATAAAATTTCTCTGCGCTCTAAAGGGGAGGCTGACGTTAACAAAATTGCGGCGGTATACGGCGGGGGCGGCCATGTTCTCGCAAGCGGTTGCATGATCGGGGGCGAATTGGAGGAGGTCGTCGATAAGTTGCGCTATACGATTACGCAGCATTTAACAGACTGAAATTGACGAAACGAGAGAAAGGCATGGAAACAATCAGCGGATTTATCAATTTGAATAAGCCATCCGGGTTGTCGAGTGCGGCCGCGGTCTCAAAAGTAAAGAGGATGACGGGGATTGCGTGCGGCCATATGGGAACTTTGGATCCGTTGGCCAGCGGCGTTTTGCCCGTGGCGATCGGGAATGCGGCGAGGCTTTTTAATTATCTTTTGGATAAAGAGAAGACTTACCGTGCCATATTTCGTTTCGGGGTAGAGACGGATACGCTGGATTCTACCGGTGCATACATTCGGGAAGGACAGTATGTTCCGACTGCGGCGGAAATCGAGGCTGTTTTGCCGGAATTGATCGGCAATATCGAACAAATGCCGCCGCTATACAGCGCTAAAAGCGTAAACGGGGTGCGCGCATATATGTTGGCAAGACAGGGGAAAGAGGTTTCGTTAAAAGCGAAGACAGTGCGCGTGAATGAATTTTTTTTAGTACGCAATGAGGGCGATTGCTTTGAGTTCACGATTCGTTGCGGCGGAGGGACTTATGTGCGATCTCTCGGCCGCGATCTTGCGGCAAAACTGGATACTTGTGCCGTGATGACAAGTTTAGTGCGTGAAAAAAGCGGATATTTTACATTGGAAAACAGTATCAGAATTGAAGAGTTAAATGATTGGCGCGCCAATCTGATACCGCCCGAAGCTGTATTTGATATGCCGTCGCTCGATTTTGACGCCTCGGATGCGAATCGGATAAAAAACGGGCAGACTCTTCCGTTTGGAGGGAAGGACGGGTTGTATAAGCTTTACCTTGACGATGAGTTTTACGGAATAGCCGAAGCCAAAGAAGGACGCGTGCGCGCGAAGGCAAAGATATGCGCATAGTTCCTTACGGTGATCGCGGAGAGCCGTGCGTGTTTCTGCTCGGTTATTTCGATGCCGTCCATATAGGGCATAGGCATTTGATAAAACGTGCGGCAGCAAATAAAAAAAAATATAATGTTAAGGTGGCTGCCCTTACTTTTTCAGACGCGAAAAACGGCGCGCAAGTATACGTTTTTTCAGAAAGAGCGAAAATATTGCAACAGTTAGAAGTGGACTATTTATATGTTGCAGATTTTGACGATGCGTTCCGTAATACGGATGGTGAAGCTTTTTTAGAGACTGTTGCGCGAAATTGCAGCGTGCGCGCTTTTGTGTGCGGCGAGGATTTTCGTTTCGGGAAAGATGCGAAAAGCGATACTGTATGTCTGACAGAGTACTGTAAAGAGCATGGAATCCGTGTGGAAATAATGCCCCTGGTGCTGTTGAACGGCCAAAAGGTTTCGGCAACGCAGGCAAAAAAATATTTGGATGAAGGGAATATAATTGCGCTCAACGCAATGCTCGGCGACCGCTATTTTATTTCGGGGAAAGTTGAAACGGAAGGGAGACACGTCGGCAGCAGTTTGGGTTTTCCCACGGCGAATATACATCCTGAAAAAGGGAAATATCCGCTTGCGCGGGGAGTATATGCGGTAAGCGCTAATATCGGCGGCACCGATTATCGGGGTATCGCCAATTTCGGGCCTCGCCCTACGTTCGGCGATGACCGGATTGTGTGCGAAACGTATCTCGACGGCTTTTCCGGCAACTTGTACGGGAAAGAAATTACGGTCCGGTTTGATTTTCGCATACGCAACATTAAAAAATTTTCGTCGGCGGACGAGCTAAAACTACAGTTGACGAAAGATCTGGAGAAAATACGATGATTTTATTCGGGCCAAGCGGAAACAGTGAAAGTTTTTATGCGGAAGGATATTCGCATACGGAACAATCGGCAAAATTTGTCAAAGAAAGAGGTTTGGATTGCTTTGAATATTCCTTCGGCCGCGGAGTTCGCATGACGGAGGCGAAAGCGATCTCCATCGGGGCGGCTTTCCGTGAGCAGGGCGTGGAAATCAGCGTGCATGCCCCTTATTATATCAACTTTGCCAATCCCGACGACGAAAGCGCGCGTAAGTCTTATAATTATGTTTTAGAGAGCGGAAAAATGTTAAAGCTGATGGGCGGCAAGCGGTGCGTGTTCCATTCAGCGACACAGGGAAAAATGGAGAGGGAAGATGCTGTCGCGCTTACGGAGGAAAGGCTGAAAGTTCTGCGCGATTTTATTTATCTTAACCGTTTGGATGATTTATATTTCTGTCCGGAGACGATGGGAAAACTCGCGCAGATCGGTACGATCGAAGAAATCGTTCGCTTTTGTAAGATCGATAAGGTGTATTTGCCCGCAGTCGACTTCGGACATATCAATGCGCGTGAACAGGGAAGTTTGAAAACCGTATCCGATTATAGAGAACGCCTGGAATACATGATCGGTGAACTCGGTTACGAGCGGGTCAAACATTTCCACGTTCATTTTTCGAAGATACAATATTCGGACAAGGGTGAAGTACGGCACTTGACGTTTGCCGATACCGAATACGGCCCTGAATTTGCCCCCCTTGCGATGGCACTGAAAGAGCTGAAATTGGAGCCGTATATCGTTAGCGAATCGGCGGGTACGCAGGCGGAAGACGCAATGGAGATGAAGCGGATATACAACGCAATGTGAGGGGCGGCCGGTAATAGCCGGCAGCATTTTATCGAAGGAACGGCAGCGAAAAATAAGGGAAAATCTATGTTGGATGTATGCCGAAAAATTGACTTGCAGCGAAAAATTTGATAAAATATTTCTATGGACAACACGAAAAAGGTCTTTCGTGAAGTAAGAGCGGACGCCATGCTTGTATCGAGCCCCGATCTGCGCAGATATTTGACGGGGTTCGCGAGTTCTTTCGGATTCGTGTATGTCGATGCACAGGAAAGCATTCTGTTTACCGACCCGCGATATGCGGAAGGTGCGCGTACCGCATTAAAAAATTCTTTTGTGGCTGTCGAAGTCGCGCAAAACGAAGAGACCGTTTTAGACTATATAAAAAGCAAAAAAATTAGAACTATAGCCGTTCCGTTGGAAAGGCTGACGCTCCGCGAATATGAATCGCTGAAGAAGAAAAAATTTCGGATAGCGGATTGTATGCCCGCCTTGCGAAAGGCAATGAGCGTCAAAAGCGAAGAGGAAAGGCAATGCATAGCCAAAGCTTCGCAAATTGCGGAAAGAGCCTTCCTTGCGTTACTGAAAGAATTGAAGGAGGGCATGACGGAAAGCGAAACCGCCGGCCTCTTGGAATACCTCATGCGCAAAAACGGCGCGGAGGATCGCTCTTTCGAAACGATCGCAGCATTTGGAAAGAATACATCGGTCCCGCACCATGCGGCAGGTGAAGACAAGCTGATAAAAGGCTTGCCGGTTTTGCTTGATTTCGGCTGTAAGTGGCAGGGATACTGTTCGGATATTACCCGCACTTTTTTATTCGGAGAAAGTTCCGATGACGAATTTAAGGCTGTTTATCAGAAGGTCTTGAATGCTCATAAAATTGCGGCGGAAGGTATTCATGAGGGTATGAGCGGAAAGGCTGCCGATGCTCTTGCCAGGGATTACTTGAAAAGATTTGGGCTCGATAAATTTTTTACCCATTCTTTAGGACACGGCGTCGGCGTAAACATACATGAAGAGCCGAGGCTGTCTCCTTCGGCAGACGATGTATTGCAGAGCGGTATGGTTTTTTCTATAGAACCAGGCGTATATTTTGAAGGAAAATTCGGCATTCGGATCGAGGATACGGTTTGCCTCAGCGGAGGCGCGGTCCATTCGTTCATGAGTACGGAAAAAGGGCTGATGGTTATATGACGCCTCGGCTTTGATAAAAGCGGAATTCCGCAAATTCTTTTAAGAAAATATTTAAGGAGAATCAGAACATGATTTCAGCAGGAGATTTCAGAAAGGGCGTAACCATCGAGTATAACGGCAACGTATATGTAGTCGTTGAATTCCAGCACGTGAAGCCCGGCAAAGGCGCGGCTTTTGTTCGTACGAAACTTAAAAACGTTGTAACCGGCGCGGTGCTTGAACA
>CALVXE010000143.1 GCA_944368795.1 uncultured Clostridia bacterium
GGAAGAGTATGAATTTAATCTGATCGATACGCCGGGCCATGTCGATTTTACGTATGAGGTGTCGCGCTCTCTCGCCGCGTGTGAAGGGGCAATTCTTGTGGTCGATGCCACGCAGGGAATAGAAGCGCAGACGCTTGCCAACGTCTATCTTGCGTTGGAAAACGATCTCGAAATCATTCCCGTGATCAATAAGATCGACCTCCCTTCAGCGGATATCGAAGGGACCAGAAAAGAGATCGAAGATGTCATCGGGTTGGATGCGTCTTATGCCCCCTGCGTGTCTGCCAAGGAAGGGACAAACATTAAGGACATTTTAGAGGCGATCTGCAAGCATATCCCCACGCCGGACGGGGATACGGACGCGCCTTTAAAGGCCCTTATCTTTGACAGCTTTTATGATAATTACAAGGGGGTCATTCTGTTTGTTCGCGTAAAAGACGGCAGCGTTAAAGTGGGAGACGTGATCAAGACGTTTCGCTCGGATAAACAGTATGATGTAACCGAGGTGGGGGCCTTCAGTCCGAAGCTTGCGCCGAAGGAGATTTTGCGTGCGGGTGAAGTCGGTTATATAGCGGCAAGCATTAAGAGCATTCAAGATGTTGCCGTGGGGGATACGGTAACAGGTGCGGTTAATTCTGCCTCAGAACCGCTTCCCGGATACAAAAAAGTACAGCCGGTGGTATTCTGCGGCATATATCCTTTGGACGGCAGTAAGTTTAACGATCTTAAAGATGCACTTCTGAAACTTCAGTTGAACGATGCTGCATTGAGTTTTGAACGGGACATCTCCGTTGTGCTCGGGTTTGTGTTTCGCTGCGGATTTTTGGGGCTGCTGCACATGGAGATCATACAGGAGCGCATCGAGCGGGAATTCAATCTCGATATTATTACGACGGCGCCGAGCGTATCCTATAAAGTGCATAAAACGGACGGGGAAGAGCTTTTTGTTGATAATCCTTCGCACCTTCCCGAACAGACGGATATCGATTATATGGAAGAGCCGATGGTAAAGGTTGAAATTTATACTCCTCCCGAATATATCGGCTCCATCATGGATTTATGCCAGGACAAGCGCGGTGTTTTTAAAGATATGACCTATTTGGACGAAAAAAGGGTGAAGCTATTGTATACGCTGCCTCTCAATGAGATCATTTATGACTTTTTCGACCAAATAAAATCGCGTACGCGCGGATATGCGAGCTTTGATTACGAACTGATCGGGTATGAGCGCAGCGAGCTGGTCAAATTGGATATACTTTTAAACGGGGATGTCTGTGATGCTCTTTCGATGATCGTGCATAAAGACAGGGCGTATCCTCGCGGGCGTGAATTGGCGGAAAATCTGAAGGAAGCGATTCCCAGACAATTATTTGAAATTCCTATCCAGGCTGCCGTGGGGGGTAAAATTATTGCGCGCGAGACGGTGAAGGCCGTTCGCAAAGATGTTCTTGCCAAGTGCTACGGGGGGGATATTACACGCAAGAAGAAATTGCTCGAAAAGCAGAAGGAAGGCAAAAAGCGGATGCGGAGTATCGGTTCTGTCGAGGTGCCGAGTGAAGTATTCATGTCAATTTTAAAGACGAACAAATAAAAAAGGTTGCAATTCGAAAGGCGCAAAAAGGTGAAGCGGAAGATGTCTTTTGCCTTGTATTTGAGACAATAAAAGTTTGTTATAAAAATTTTTACTGCGATCATATCGTCCGATCGTTCATAAAATTCATTCGTTGGATAGTATTATGTCAGATATAATTTCCGGAATTTGCTTTTTGTGCGTAAAAGACCAAGAAATTTTGGGAACGATAACGATCGATGGGGAACATATCCGAAGATTATTTGTTTTGCCGAAATGGCAACATTTCGGGTGCGGGACGTTTCTGCTGCGGTTCGCGGAAAAAGAGATTCCCGCTTTCGGAAATGCCGTAAGAGTGGATTCTTCTGCTCCGGCAGAAAAATTTTACGAGAGAAACGGATATGCCTTGAAAAGGGAATGCTGCGCCGATTTTTTCGGTGAACAAGTGCAATGGAAAATTTATGAAAAGAAACTTGGCGGCGCCGAATAAAGGCAGAAGCCCCGTGTATCAGTCGCCGGCGTTGGGGTGCCGACGGGAAGGAGAAGAAAAAGTGATCAAGGCTGTAATTTTGGATTTTTACGGAACGATCGTTGAAGAGAGTTATGCGTTGCTGGACCGCATCGCTGAAGTTTTTGTTGCGCACGGGGCTGTGCTCGGGCGTGAAAAGATTGCTGCGTTGTGGTGGCCGCATTTCCGTGAACAATGCGATGCGACGTACGGCGATAGTTTCTGTCTGCAAAGGGATATTTATCCGAAAGTATTCGAATGTATGGCAAGAGAAACGGGGGCGGAAGGCATAGATTTTGAAGCGTTGCGTAAAGAGATCATTTCCTTTGCTGTTACTTCGCCGATGCTGAAAGATGCGGAAAAATTTTTAGAAGAGTGCCCGCTTCCGTATTATATCCTTTCGAATATAGATAATGCAGAGTTAAGACAGATCGTCTCTCTGCACGGACTGCGCCCTCGGGGGATTTTTACGAGTGAAGATGCAAGGGAATATAAACCGCGAAAGGGCATTTTCGAAAAGGGATTAAAAAAGTTTGGCCTTTCGGCGAATGAAGCCGTGTATGCGGGCGATTCGTATATCAATGACTATTGCGGCGCGAGCGAAGCGGGGATTCTGTCTTTTTGGTTGAACCGAAAAAAAGAACCGGTTCCGAAAGGCGTACGTGCACTGCCTGATCTGTATGCGCTTTTGCCGATTCTTGAAAGGATAAGAAATTTGGAGAATACGAATGAAAACGATGCACGATGATGTGCGGAATCGAAATTTTTTCCGACTCGTTTATGATGCGGTTTGCCGTATTCCTCCGGGAAAAGTGGCAAGCTATGGCCAAATAGCGCGGCTTGTAGGAAACCCTCGTTCTGCGCGGGCGGTGGGATATGCTCTGCATGTAAATCCTTTGCCGGGCGTTGTTCCTTGTCATCGTGTCGTCAATCGTGAAGGTCGGCTCGCTCCGGCATTTGCCTTTGGCGGCGCGGATGTCCAAAAGACTCTGTTGGAGGCTGAAGGGATCGAAGTGTTTGAATTACAGGGGCTATATTATGTTGATTTAAGACGATACGGTTGGCGTTTGGAAATCGACTGATTTATAATAAGCAGAGTACTCTGTTAAACATAAATAAAGCGTTATGGAGCAAAGACATGGCGGGAATCTATATACATATACCTTTTTGCAAGTCTAAGTGCAGATACTGCGATTTTACTTCGTATCCGAGCAAACTCGGTTTTGCTGAAGCCTACATGGCCTGCCTTTATAAAGAAATGAAGCTCCGCGCAGCGGAACTTCAAGACAAACAATTTGATACTGTTTATTTCGGTGGCGGCACTCCGTCGATCATCGATGAAAAATTGATCGTCGGATGCATGAATCAAATAAAAAAATATTATCATCTTTCTGACTCGGCGGAAGTTACGATCGAACTCAATCCGGGGACGGTATCCAAAGAAAAGATCGAAGCATATAAGAGTGCGGGTATCAACCGTTTTTCTGTCGGATTGCAGGTCGCTTCGGACGCTTTGCTTGAAGAGATCGGTCGAGTGCATACGGTTTCCGATTTTGAGGAAACTTGCAGATTGCTGGGAGAAGTAAATTTCAGCGCAGACATTATGATCGGCTTAAAAGGAGAGACGTTTGCCGATGTCGAAACATCGATCCGCCTTGTGCAGAAGTATGGAGCGAAACATGTCTCGATGTATGCGCTGACCCCGGAAGACGGTACGCCCATATATTCCGATTATCTGAACGGGGACCTTCCCGATGCGGACGAAGTGGCCGAATTGTACGGACGCGCTTATAAATTGCTCGAATCGCTCGGGTATAAGCGATATGAAGTTTCAAATTTTGCAGTCCCGGGATATGAATCCAAGCATAATCTTAATTATTGGCGAAGGGGCGAATACATCGGCTTCGGTGTGGCGGCAAGCTCATTTATGAAAAACAGTTGATTTACGAATACGCGCGATCTGGACGACTATATTAAGTGCATTTTAACGGATTTTTATCCGGTTGTCGACAATGAGGAGATTTCGAAAGAGGACGCAAAATTTGAAAAGGTAATGCTTGCGCTGCGTACGGAACGCGGCTTAAACATGCAGGAATATAAAAGCGAATTCGGTTCCGATTTCGCTTCCGATTTTTTTGCCGCGCTGAAAAAAAATCGAAATTATTTAGAGCTTGAAGGAAATTTTGTTCGAATTAAAGCTGATTATATGTATGTTCAGAATAGGATAATATCTGATTTTTTGCAGTAGGGCGCTTTCGCGAAAATTATTGCTCCCGCGTCGCGACGATTTCGCCGGTTTCGGCGTCTGCCAACATGGAAAAGATATTTCCGTTTCTGTCGATGAGGCCTATATAATAGTAGCAGTCGTTTTCATGTAAAAGGCGTACGTAAATTTCTCCCTTAAATGAATTTCCGTCTATATATGCGCCGAATCTTTCCTTTTGGTTCTCTTGCGCTTTATTCAGGAGCGAAGAAAGACCGAGCGTTTCAGAATTCTTTATGCTGTTCGCGGTGATTTCGATTGCCTCTTCATCGGCATCTTCGGCGTTGCCGATCAAAAAAGAAATGGATTGTTCTTCCGGCTCGGGCAGAGTCTGCGAAAAAGTATGCACCATTCGGACGCTGTCGAATGATAATTCTCCGCCATAATCTTTTCCACCGATGCTGAAAGTGATATCGTAGGTTTTTGTGTTGTCGGGAGCGGATAAAGCCACTTCGAACAACGTTGAAAGATTTCCGACGTATCCGTCCGATTCGTACGGGTATTCGCGTACGGAAAAGGAAGCGAAGATATCGTAATTTTCGCCGTTTCCTTCATAGATGTTGCTCCGATATTCCGAAACATAATCGTTCCAGGCAATGCCGGCCGAGCAGCCGGTGCAAACCGCGGTAAGGATGCAGCACAAAGAAATGAGCGCCGCAGACAGAAAGATTTTTTTCATGATAATTTCTCCGCAAATGTTTTTTAAATATTCTATTTTTTATATCCTTCAAAAATGAGTATTTTGCCCAATTAGGTTGCTTTTTTTTTTATGGTATGATAAAATAACTAAAATTAAAGGGCGAGTGCGTTTTTTGATGTTATTCGGCAGGCTTTTGCGGAAGAATGCGGCCCGCAATGTTTAAATGTTGAAGTGATTTTCGGAGATTGAGCATTGGGAAAATTGGTTGCGAAAACGGCGCTGATAACGTTGGCGTCAATTATAGCGTTGGCTCTCGTATTATTCGGCGTATTCAGTCTGTTTTTTCCGTCGGTGATGGTTTCCGTTACAAATGCATTGGGGATGGACAGCGCCTGTGCAAGTTACAGCATTTCCGTCTACCGCCACTCGGGAAAAACGGATGATCTTGCCGCTGCGGTGGAAAGGTGCTATTACGCCGAACGATACGGAGATGCTTCGGAATACGGCGTGATACTGTTGGATGCGGAAGATTTCGAAAAATATTGTTCGGAAAAAGATTCTCAAAACAGCGAATCATCCTTTGTGCGCGGTTCTTATGCGCAATATATGACGGGATTGGTAGCCGTTTCACAGTATTATATCGGTGATGTAGCCGCGCTGGATACGGCTTTCGGTTCCGTCGGTAAAACTTTCGAAGAGAACAATGCCGTCGTTTTTTTAACGTCTGCCGCGATCGGCCGCCAGGATAAGGAAGCGTGCGCTGAAATTTTTTCGCGGCTGTCGTCGCTCAACCCTTCGAGCGAATATCAGGTATATTTCGAAGAATTCTATTCGTCTTTGGAAGCATATTGCAAGGGATGACAAATATTCAAATCGTTTAAAAATTTACGCAAATATAATTTACATAGGAGTTGCTTATGAACAAAATTGTCCAGGAAGGTTTGACCTTTGACGATGTGTTGCTCATTCCCGCGGCGTCCGACGTTTTGCCTTCGGGAGTGGATCTGCACACGAAACTGACTGATGATATTCAACTGAATATACCGCTGATGAGCTCTGCCATGGATACGGTTACGGAAAGCAAATTGGCGATCGCTTTGGCGAGAGAGGGCGGCATAGGCATCATCCATAAAAATATGTCGATCGAGGAGCAGGCTTCTCAAGTAGATAAGGTTAAAAGAAGCGAGCACGGCGTAATCACCGATCCGTTTTTCCTCGCGCCCGACAATTCTGTGCGCGAGGCGGTCGCTCTTATGGAGCGCTATAAAATAAGCGGCGTTCCCATTACCAAAAACGGGAAACTCGTGGGTATCCTGACGAACCGAGACCTTCGCTTTGAATCGAATTACGATCAGCCCATTGACAATGTGATGACGAAGGAAAACCTCGTTACCGCGCCGGTCGGGACGTCTTTGGAAGAAGCTCAGAAAATTTTGGGCAAGCACAGGATCGAAAAGCTTCCGATCGTCGATAAAGACGGTTATTTGAAAGGCCTCATCACGATAAAGGATATAGAAAAGAGTATCCAATATCCGAACTCCGCGCGAGACAAAAACGGCAGGTTGCTTGCCGGAGCCGCAGTCGGACGCGCTCCCGATACAATGGAACGTATCGCTGCGCTCGTTTCGGCGAAAGTCGACGTGATTACCGTGGATACTGCGCACGGGCATCAGAAAGGGGTGTTGGAAGAGGTTTCGCAGATTAAGGCGAAATATCCGAATCTCACGGTCATTGCCGGCAACGTGGCGACGGCGGAAGGAACAAAGGCCCTTATTGAAGCGGGGGCGGACGTTGTAAAAGTCGGTATCGGCCCCGGTTCGATCTGCACTACGCGTATTGTTGCCGGTATCGGGATGCCGCAACTCACGGCGATTTTGGAATGCGCAGAGCAGGCGGACAAATTGGGGAAACGCATTATTGCGGACGGCGGCATTAAATACAGCGGCGATATCGTAAAAGCTTTGGGCGCAGGCGCGTCCGTGGTGATGATCGGCAGCTTGTTTGCCGGAACGTTGGAGAGCCCCGGAGAAATCGAAATTTATCAGGGCAGGAACTTTAAAGTATATCGGGGAATGGGTTCGCTCGGTGCGATGGCAGCCGGCGGCAACGACCGTTACTTCCAAGAAGGTACGAGGAAGTTTGTGCCTGAAGGCGTTGAAGGGCGTGTGCCTTACAGAGGAAGACTTGCGGATATCGTATTCCAGATGATCGGCGGGATCCGCGCCGGAATGGGCTATTGCGGCATGCATACCATTGACGAGATGCGTAAAAATGCCCGGTTTGTCCGCATAACCAACGCTTCTTTGATCGAAAGCCATCCGCATGACATTTCGATAACGAAAGAATCTCCCAATTACAGTCCCAGAGGATTGTAATAAATGCAATCAATGCAATGTACCGCGAATATTTTGCGGTACATTCTTTTCTAAAACAGAGTATTTACCCGAAAACAATAGGCAGTGTTGACAGAATAAATCGGAGATAAAAATGAACCACGAAAAAGTTTTGGTTTTGGATTTCGGCGGGCAATACAATCAACTTATCGCGCGCCGCGTACGAGAATTGGGCGTGTATTGCGATTTATTGCCGTATGGAATGAGCATTGAAAAAATCAGGGAATATTCGCCCATTGGCATTATCTTTACCGGAGGGCCGAACAGCGTATACGAAGCGGGAGCTCCGGATATAGATGCAGAAATATTTCGGCTCGGGATTCCTGTGCTCGGCATTTGTTACGGGTGCCAGCTGATCGCGCACAAATTGGGCGGTAAAGTTGCGCATGCGGATACGCGCGAATACGGAAAGAGCGAAATTGAATACGGCGAAAGCATTCTCTTCGCCGATGTAACAAAGAAAAATATTTGCTGGATGAGCCATACCGATTACGTGAGCGAAGTGCCTGCGGGGTTTCGGATTTCTGCGGCGACAAAAACATGTCCCGCGGCAGCTTTTGAAAACGCCGAAAAGAAAATTTATGGTATACAGTTTCATACCGAGGTGCACCATACTGCAGAGGGCGAAAAGATCTTGCGCAACTTTCTTTATGGGGTGTGCGGAGCCAAAGGAGACTGGACGATGTCAAATTTCGTCGAGGAACAGGTTTCGGCCCTTAAAAAGAAACTGGAAGGGAAAAAGGTTCTCTGCGCTATGAGCGGCGGCGTAGACAGCGCCGTTGCGGCAACGCTCGTGCATCGGGCTGCCGGCGAAAATTTAACTTGTGTGTTTGTCGATCACGGGCTTCTCCGAAAGGGAGAGGCGGAAGAAGTGGTTTCCGTTTTCCGGGATCGGCTCGGCATGAATCTTGTAAAGGCAGATGCGCGTGAGTTGTTCCTTGAAAAATTAAAGGGAATATCCGATCCTGAAAGGAAGCGTAAAATTATCGGCGAAGAATTCATCAAAGTATTTGAAAAAGAGGCAAAAGAAATCGGCGCCGTTGATTTTTTGGTTCAGGGCACGATCTATCCGGATGTAATAGAGAGCGGAAAGGGCGCTTCGGCAGTCATCAAAAGCCATCATAACGTGGGAGGCCTTCCTTCCGTCGTGGATTTCAAGGAAATCGTAGAGCCTCTGCGAGACTTGTTTAAAGACGAGGTCCGCAAAGTCGGAACCGAACTCGGTTTGCCCGATTCGGTTGTGCAAAGACAGCCGTTCCCGGGGCCCGGGCTGGCCATTCGCATCATGGGCGAAGTTACGGAAGAAAAGCTGCAAACGTTGCGCGACGCTGATTTCATTATGAGGGAGGAGATCGCGAAAGCCGGGCTGAACAGAGATATTTGGCAGTATTTTGCCGTCATTACTTCCACATATACTGTTGGGGTAATGGGCGATGCCAGGACGTATGAACCGGTTATAGCCTTGCGTGCAGTAACGAGCGTGGACGCAATGACGGCCGATTGGGCACGCATTCCTTATGACGTTTTGGAGCGAATTTCCAGTCGCATTATAAACGAGGTCCCGCATGCCAACCGGATCGTATACGACATCACGAGCAAACCGCCCGCAACGATTGAATGGGAGTAATCGTATGTATCAATTAAATTTGGAAAGCAAGTCGATCGCGAAATTAGATGAAACGACCTTCAAAGATTTATCGATGCATGAATGCGATTTGGAAGAAATAATACGGCATAACGTCGACCTGATCTGCGGAGATGAAGAATCGATGCTGATCATAGGACAGCAGGTAAAGAATGATCGGAACGCCAGAAGCGATTTGACGGCTATAGACAATAACGGCGATATTGTTCTGATTGAACTGAAACGCGATAAGAAAGACATTCTCAGCAGAAAAGAACCGTTTGAATTTCAGGCGATTCGTTATGCCGCCGCCTATGCAACGTTAAAATCCGTCGACGAACTCATCCAAAATGTTTTTGCACCGTACGTTGAAAAGCACAAAGGGGAATTTTCCACCGATGCGGCTTTGACATCTTCCGAGTTGGCGGCCAGGCTGTTGGAGGATTTTATTGAGCGGAACGAAATAACCGCTTTGAATGAGCACCAGAGAATTATTTTGGTCGCTTCGGAATTCGATGAACAAACTTTGTCTGCCGTGGCATGGCTGAACAGAGGCGGGATCGACATCGGGTGTTATCAGGTATGTCTGTATCTGAAAGAGAAAGACAGGGCTTTTTTAGATATGAAGAAGCTGTTGCCCGTTTCTCAATATGAAGATTTTTATATCGGAATTTCTGGGAATAACATCGTTTTGAAAGACCGGCCGAAGCGGAGCCGTCAAACATTGCCGAATATAACAGCAATGATGAGCTGGGGGATCGTGAACAAGGGCGATCTGATCGGCGTTAAAGACAAAGAAGATACGGCAATTTTACAGGAAGACGGCTATGTAAAAACAGACCGGACGGGAGAAACGATTTCTTTACAGCAGTGGCTCAAAAGAGTAATGGGTTGGGCATCCGTAGACACATATAATTTTGCTGTGGATATGAAGACGGGAAAAACGTTGAGCCGCCTTCGCGAAGAATATATGCGCAATATGCAAAGTGGCGAAAGCGAAGGTTAAACGGACGGATAGAACACATTCCGACAGACGATTATGAGGATCGCGCTTTTGCAGATACTGCCCGCAGGCAGTGAAGAGGAAAATCGAAGAAAGGGAGCAGAATGGTGCCGCCGTGCGAAAGAAGCGGGTGCGGATATAGCGCTGTTTCCCGAAATGTGGAGCTGCGGTTATCGCATACCGCAGGACGCGGCTGCGCTGCAAAATCTTGCGGTTCCTGCAAACGGGGTGTTCGTGAATACTTTTGCGGAACTGGCGCGGGAATTAAACATGGCGATAGGCATTACCTTTTTAGAACTTTTCGAACCTGCACCGAGAAATTCTCTGTGTCTGTTCGACAGATTCGGGAATGAGGTATTGCACTACTCCAAGGTGCATACCTGTGATTTCGGAGAGGAGAAATTGCTTTCAGGAGGCGACGGTTTTTTTGTCTGCGATTTGAACACGGCAGAAGGTTTTGTAAAAGTGGGAGCGATGATCTGCTATGACAGAGAATTTCCCGAAAGTGCGCGTATCCTGATGTTGCAAGGGGCGGAGTTGGTACTTGTTCCGAACGCCTGCCCGATGGAGATAAACAGATTGTCGCAGCTTCGCGGGCGAGCCTTTGAAAACATGTTTGCGATCGCCACGGCAAATTACCCGGCGGGGCAGCCTGACTGCAACGGGCATTCCACTGTATTCGACGGCGTGGCATATCTTCCGAACGAGG
Organism: uncultured Clostridia bacterium; assembly: GCA_944368795.1. Taxonomy (GTDB): domain Bacteria; phylum Bacillota; class Clostridia; order Christensenellales; family Borkfalkiaceae; genus Borkfalkia. The sequence goes on from CALVXE010000143.1 coordinate 10,711, forward strand.
AAGGGGCGCGCGATACCTGTATATTGGAAGCAAGCGAAGAGGAAGGACTCTGTTTCGCCGATTTGGATATCGGTATTTTGCGCAGATATCGGGCAAGCGAGGTGCACGGCAACGCGTACCGCCGCCCGGAAAAATACCTGACTCTGATTTCGGAAAAAATACAACCGCCCTTTGTTCGGGCCGACAGAAGAAAATAATTCGTAGCGGGCGGAATGTGCCGCATGATCTGCTGAAAAGTATGCTCTACTATGCGTATGATTTGGGGCACGGCAAACTGACAAAAAATTTCAGGCGCAAATCGATGATAAATAACTTTATCCCTTTGCGTAACTGGTTATAAATTACGGAGGATCATTTATGGAAAACAACAAGCGACCCGAAAATATGGCGCGCATCGACAACGCGGCACTTGCAGAAAAGTTTATCGAAGATCAAGTGTCGGAAGTCAAAAAACAGGTGGGCAGCAAAAAAGTATTGCTTGCACTTTCGGGAGGGGTGGATTCTTCCGTCGTTGCGGCGCTCCTCATCAAGGCGATCGGTAAAAATCTTGTATGCGTGCACGTAAATCACGGGCTTTTGCGCAAGGGGGAACCCGAACAGGTCGTTGAGGTGTTTCGCAACCAAATGAACGCCAACTTGATTTATGTTGACGCGACGGATCGGTTTTTGAATAAACTTGCAGGCGTGGCAGAGCCCGAAAAGAAGCGCAAAATCATCGGTGCCGAATTTATTCGCGTATTCGAGGAAGAGGCGAGAAAACTGGACGGTATTGAATTTTTGGCACAGGGTACAATTTATCCTGATATTTTGGAAAGCGGCCCTGTAAAGGCGCACCACAATGTCGGAGGCCTCCCGGAAGATCTGCAATTCGAACTCGTGGAGCCGCTGAAGTTTTTATTCAAAGACGAGGTGCGGGTAGTCGGTAAAACGCTGGGCCTTCCTGACAATATGGTTTATCGTCAGCCTTTTCCCGGCCCCGGATTGGGCGTTCGCTGCTTGGGCGCGATCACGCGCGAAAGATTGGAATGCGTACGCGAGTCCGACGCTATTTTGCGCGAAGAGTTTTCTAAAAACGGTTTGGAAGGCAAGGTATGGCAGTACTTTACCGTTGTGCCCGATTTCAAATCGGTCGGGGTAAAGGGCGGAAAGCGTACTTTTGAATATCCCGTGATCATCCGCGCCGTTAATACGGTCGATGCGATGACGGCGACAGTCGAAGACATTCCGTTTGCGCTGTTGCAGCACATCACCGACCGCATAACAAAAGAAGTGGAGGGGGTCAATCGCGTTTTGTACGACCTTACCCCCAAGCCTTGCGGGACGATCGAATGGGAATGATTTTTTGCTGAGATACAGCCGGTTTATCGACACTTTTATAAAAATAGTCTAAGTTTTAATACCTTTGCGAAAATTTTCGCAAAGGTATTTCTTTTTTCAGAAATATATGCTATACTAAATCAATAGCCTTAAATAATTATGGGCATACGATAGCGGGGGGATATATGGCGGAACTGACCATCGGAGAACTGCAAGCCTTGTTGAAGAGCCGCAAAGAACCGGATAAACAATTTTATCTGGATTTATTGGATGAAGACAAACAGCGCGCTTATGAGGATTTTCGAGTCCGCGCAGTGATGGCGCTGCTAAAGGCGGTATACATCAACAGACTGAAAGTAAAAATCAAAGAAAATCGTGAAACGGCAGAAAAGATAAGGGAAGAAAAAGAATTTTCTGCGGAGAACTATCGTACTATTATTTCTCTGAATACCGAAATAAAAGTGTGGCGCGATGAAATTGAAAGTTATAAGTGCTTTTTTGTCGAGCCGTACTTTGCGCGCATGGATCTATATGACGACCGTGAAGGATATAACAGTTATTATATCGGTAAAAAAGGCGATTTAAACCTTGAAATTGTAGATTGGCGTGCTCCGCTTGCCAGAAAATATTATCAGAAAAGCCAGATTCAATTCTCCATAAACGAATACAATTATAAATTGATCCTGCGGCGGGCTTTGCGCACGCAAAACGGTAAGTTTATCGATTTTAAAAACGAATATCTCAGTTTAAAAGATTATCTCTCGAAAGAAGAGATCGCCGGGCGGGATGAAGAAATTATATTTGACCCATATTTAAAGGAAATATTAAAATCACGTAAAGAGCGGTCAGAAATTTCCGATATAATCGAAACGATACAGGAAAAGCAATACGAGATCATTACCAAGCCGGAACGGGACAGCTTTATATTGCAAGGGTGTGCGGGAAGCGGCAAGACAATGATCATGCTGCATCGCCTGAGCTTTTTGATGTATAATAACGAAAATTTAAAACCTCGCGATATTTTGGTGATCACGCCGAGCAAGTCCTTCAACGCATTTATTGACGAGCTTTCACAGGTGCTTGAACTTGAAAAGGTGAAGACGCAAACGATCGATGATTATTTTACGATGCTGTTACAAAGTAAGGGCATCGATTTGTCGGATAAGATCGATTACAATATGCAGACTCCCGAAAAGTATACGGCATATATATATTCGGAAAAGTTTTTTACGGATGTATCCGACCATCTTGCAAAAATATACGACGGGATTTTTGGGATGTTGGCCAGCGCCGAGGCTTTGCAGATCATTCAGTTTGTGTTGAAAGATTGCGCAGTGCAGGCCGAAATGTTTGCCAAGATTCGCAATGCGAGCATTCGGATACGCCGTTGTGTTCTCGGCGAAATAAAAGAGAAAGCCGAGGGAGGGCTTTATTATACGAAGCCTTTCCGCGAATTGATGAACGGGGTTTCCGCGGCGGAGGAATTTTTATCGAATATTTTGAAAGGGGATCGTTTTCAAAGTCAAAGTGAATTTTATCGCCAGCTGCTTTCGTTTTACCGCGCTGCATCCTTTATTGTTCATATGAACGAAAAGGTTACATCTTTGGCTTTGGAGGATATTTCAAGATTAAGAGAGACAGTCTCAAAAGAAATGGCGGATTTACGCCGTTATAAAATTCACAGAGGCGGACAGGAAGTCGAAACTTATAAAGATCGGATCGATCGCCGCCAAGAGCTGTTGCAGGAAATAGACGGGATCGAAAACTGCATCGAAGAAATTGCTGCGCGTTTTGGAGGGTTATACGACCTGTTTGAAACATTAAAGGGCAACGAATATTTTATTAAAATCGGAAAATGCAGTAAGCCGATTGAGCTGGCGAGACTTTTTTATCGGGAAATCATCAAAAAGGCAAAGATCCGTTTTGGTATTCCGAAAGGATTGGTGCGCAGCGACGCTTATGCCGTGTGCCTGATTTTGACATTATTGGGAGAAAAACTCGAACCGCGGTTCGGATTGGTTTTTATCGATGAAGGGCAGGACATTTCGGCGAACGAATACAGATTATTGAAGACAATCAACGAAGATGCCGCTTTTAACATTTATGGTGATCTGGCGCAAAATATCACGCGCTTTCGGGGATTGACCGATTGGAGCGGTATTTTGGATGGGGGAACCATCTATTATCTCGATCAGAATTATAGAAATACCAACCAGATCGTCGATTATGTTGCGCAATATTTGCATATTGATATGAAACCGATCGGATTCGACGGCCCGAATGTTCAGCTCATAAAAAGCAGAGGCGTGAACAGTTTTTTCAACGACAAAAAAGGATTGAAAGCGCTGATCGTTTCCGAGCAAAATTTTGAAAAATATCGCCGGAAAAGCTACAATATATTGAAGGAAAGCGGGAAGATAAAAAAAAAAAAAATTAACTTGATGACTGTTTACGAATCAAAAGGGCTGGAATTTACCGGCGTTGTCGTTGCCGATTCGTTTATGACGAGGCATGAAAAGTATATTGCTTATACGCGCGCCTTAAAAGAACTGGCGATCATAGATGAGGAAGAACAATGATTAATAATTTTTTGTTGGATGCGGATGAAACGATTCTCGATTTTGTCCGTTCCTCGCGTGAAAGCCTGCGCTTTGCGTTGGAAATGAGCGGCATTGAATATCATGAAGAATATTTTGCTGCATACAAGGCTATCAACGACGCGATTTGGAAGGAATATGAGAGAGGGGAGATAACGAAAGCAATGCTTTCGGTTGTCCGTTTTTCTCGTTTTTTTGATCGGATCTGGATTTGTGCGGATGCGGCAAAAACCAATGAGATTTACTTTAAAAAACTCTCAAAAACCGGATATATGTTGCCGGGTGCGGATCAATTTTTAAGGCAAATGAAACTCCGCGGAAAAATTTATCTTATTACAAACGGTACGCCCGCCGCGCAGTACGGCCGCCTCGATTCGCTTGGGATCCGAGATGTTTTTGAAGGGATCTATGTATCCGATGAAATCGGATATGCCAAGCCGGATCGGCGTTTTTTCGAGTATGTTCTTCAAAAAGGGGCGTTGCGAAAAAATGAGTGTATCGTTATCGGCGATTCTCTTTCTTCCGATATCGCGGGGGCCGGCAATGCCGGATTAAAGTGTATTTGGTATAATCCGACGGATAAACCGCTGTTCGGAGCCTCGCCCGATTATATCGCTTCAGACTATGCGCGCATCCTTGCGATAATCGATTCGCTGAAAGATTAAAAGTGTATACGCTCGGCTATAAAATAAGGGATAGCTTCTTTGCGGTCTGGTATTTGTAAGGTATTGTTTTTCCCGGTGCTTGCAAAAATGACTTGTTTGGTGTATAATGGTAAGGAATTTTTTAGTCGGCAGGCACCTTCTCGAAGATTGATTCAAAATCAAAAGCACCTTTTTCGGAGGAGAATATGGCAAACAGAAAATCGGCAAAAGCTACTTTGCGCGAGAGTATTTCGCTCAGCGTAAAAGCGCAGCAATTTTACAGTTATTCAGATTATTTTAATCGGGTTCCTCTCTTCGTAACCTTATTGCTTTCGAATTCCGGCTCGGAAACGGTTGAAAATTTGGATATTGTTATTGAAAATGCGGACGGCCTTCTCTTGCCTTTCAGCAAAACTTTGGAAGAGGTGCCCTTTGAAAGTTCGGTTGAGATCGCTGCGCAAAATATCGTTTCGCCTCTCTTTCTTACGGAAATTTCGGAAATTACGGTAACGAAAGTGCGTGTGTTCGTACAGCACGGAAAAGATGTGCTTGCAGAACAATCGGTTGAAGTTACCGTTTTGCCCTTTGATTATTGGTGCGGCAGAAGCGGAAATGCGGAACTGCTTTCCTGTTTCGTTCGGCCGAAAGTGGCGGATTGTCTGCGCGTATTGAGCGATGCGCAGGAACAGCTTAAAAAATGGGGCGTCTCGTGCGAATGGCTCGGATATCAGGAAGGAGATAAAAATAAGATCCGCCAGATCTGTGCGGCAATCTTTGCCGTAATTAAGAAGCAGTCAATTGAAAAATCTGCCGCGGAATATAGTTATGATGATCCCGTGCCGGTCGGCGATATAACGAAAATATTAAAAAACAAGGTCGGCACTTCCTTTGAACTGGTGCTGTTTATGGCATCTTGCTTTGAGTGCGCGGGGTTGCACCCCGTCATCGCCGTGGGAGAAAAGAGCGTTTCTTGCGGTGCTTGGCTGTATGACAATTGTTTTTCAGACAGTGTGAGCGACGATACCGTGCTCTTGCAGAAATACATCGCGGACGGGATCAATAATATCAGCATGTTTGATGCCGAAGACGTTTTTACAGGGAAGAATGTAAATTATACCGCAGCAGAGAAACATTTTTCGCAAAAGTTGGATAACGGGTGGTTCGATACTGTTATCGACGTCAAGCGATGCCGGCTTGCCCGCATTTTTTCGCTCCCGTTAAAGGTCAAGGGCATCAAGGGCTATGAATTGTTGGGTGAAACGGAAACGGATATCGATGCTGCCCCCAAGGCTTTGGCCGGCCCTCAGAAATTGAGCTTGGACGGCAAAGCGACAAAAAACAAACAATGGGAACGGCGGCTGTTAGATCTTTCGCTGAAGAATTCGCTTTTAAATTTTCATCCGAATAAAAATGCACTTCATATTGTGTCTGCGGATATTAACGAAACGTATGATAATTTGTCTTCGGGAGAAGAATTTTTCGTCTGTGAGAAGACGGCCGATATGCGCGGTGCCATCTCGGTTTACGATAGCTTTTCGGCAAGCGGGAGCTTATCGATTTTATCCGAACTTTTACACATTGAACTGAAAAATCGCAGGCTGCGCACATTTTCGGAAAAAGACGAAATTACCGATATTCTTCGCTATTTGATCAAAAAAGGAAAAACGGCGGAAGAAGAGGCGGGTGCCAACGTTCTTTTTTTGGCCTTCGGCTTTTTAAAATGGTTTGAAACGAACGGCAATGAGCCGAAATATGCCCCGCTCATTCTTTGCCCGGTAAAAATTATCCGCAGTAAGGGCGGGAAGGGCTACTCTGTTTCGTTTGCGGAAAGCGAGATGCAGATCAACAGCACTCTGCTTGAATTTTTATTGCGCGAATTTAAAATCGATATTCGCGGGCTCGATAATATTGCGTCCGGTATCAAAATTTCTGAAATTTTGGCAATGGTCAAAATGGAAATTTTGAATATGAAGCGTTGGGACGTATATGACGATGTCTATCTTGCCAATTTTTCATTTGCGCGCTTCGCGATGTGGAACGATGTCCGCAAAAATATCGACAAATTCCGAAAAAACAGTTTGGTTCGCTCGCTGTTGGATAATCGCTTGGAATTATCGGAGAATGTATTTGAAAATAAAGCGGAGGACGAATATCCTTCTGCGGAAATACTCAGTCCGCTCATGGCGGACGGTTCGCAGTTTGAAGCGATTGCCGAAGCGGCGAACGGGGCCAGTTTCGTATTGCACGGCCCGCCCGGAACAGGCAAGAGCCAAACGATAACAAATATTATAGCAAATTGCCTGAATCGCGGGAAGAGGGTGCTTTTTGTAGCTGAAAAGCAGGCGGCTCTCTCCGTCGTAAAAAAGAGGCTGGACTCGATCGGCCTCGGCGAGTTTTGTTTGGAACTGCATTCCAATAAATTGGATAAATCCCAGATTCTTAAAAGCTTGGAGAATACTTTGAATCTGGCTGCCGAACAGGAAGGTTCGGATTTTGCGGCAAAGGCAGAGCAGATCGACGATGTTCGGAAAACTTTGAACGAACCGATTGCAGCATTGCACAAAAAGAGGCGGCTCGGCGTTTCTGTATACGAAGGCATTTTGATTTATTTAAAAAACAAAAATGCTCCGGACGTGCTGGATATCGAAAGCACGTTTTATGACAGCCTTACCAAAGAGAAATTAGAAGATTACGAAAAAATGCTGATCGAGGTATCCGCCGCCGCAAAGCAGTGCGGAGGCGTTTACAGATCGCCGTTTGATAACGTCAATTTGGAAGACTATGATCAGAATATTCGCAATCAGGTTTACTATTCCTCCGAGGTTTTAATTGCAGAAATCAAACATTTAAAGAGCTACTTAAGTCTGTTTTTAGACTTTTACCGCCAGCGGATCAGCGCTTTTACGCAAAAGAAGCTGGCAACGCTCGTCCAACTCATCGAGAAACTGCAGAGCGGAGAGATCGACAAATATTTTCATTGCGATGAAAATGAATTTTATGTGTTTTTTAACGCGAATCGGCGATTGGACAGATTGCTCGGCAATTATTTCAAAAACTTTAAAGCGCTGATCGATATTGACGTCGATCCGATGGTGATCGAACAGGAACTTGACAATTGGGGAGAAAATTATAAGAGTTCAAAGGTGCTTGGGGCCGTGGCAAAACGCTTGCGGCGCAGTGCTTTTGATAAACTTTCGCCGAACGAAGAATTAAAATATATCGGTATTGTAGCTCAGATATACGAAGATTTGCAGTTGGTGAAGAATAATACAAAATTGTCCTCCAATTTTACGGATCGGGGCGGGAAAATCAATTTTAAACGCCGCGATGAGTTTTTAGAAGATTTAAAGCAGATCCATGCCCTCGCCGAAGGGATTTTTATGGACTATAATGCGGACAGTTTTAACAGCGTTTGCGTTAAATCTGTTCCGGGCGGATATGCACGGCCCATTTTGGAGGGGCTTAGGCAGTCTGTTGAAGGGTTCGAAACGAGCAGGAATTATTTTTGCTCTACGATAAATGCCGACCCGGACAGGTATTCGGACGAAGATATTCTCGATTATTTCGGGATGAAAGCTTCTGCGCTCATCGAAAATATCGATATGCTCGCAGCGTGGTGTCTGTTTAAGAAGATTTCGGCGCGGTTGAATTCCGAAGGGTTGACTTTTATCACGGATTCTTTAGAGTCCGGCGCAATCACATCGGAAAATATTCTCGATAGTTTTCGCAAAAACGTTTATCGGAATTTCATTGAAACAAATATTGGTGCGGATCCGGTTTTATCAAAGTTTTCAGCTTCGGTATTGGAAGAAAAAATTGAACTGTTCCGTAATTTGGACGAACAGTTTTCGAAGCTTTCCAAAGAACATATTCGCCATAAATTGATCGAAGCTCTGCCGAATACGTCTACGGAAGGCAGCTTGAGCTTAGAAGTTCTATCGTTTCAGCGTTTATTGAAAAGCAATTTGCGAGGAATGACGCTGAAAGAATTTTTTGCCGAGATCCCTTCGCTGTTTTCAAAACTCGCACCGTGCCTGCTCATGAGCCCGATAACCGTGGCGCAGTACCTGCAGCCGGAACCGGATCTTTTTGATTTGGTAGTGTTTGACGAAGCGTCGCAGCTACCGACGAGCGAAGCAATCGGTTCACTGGCAAGGGCAAAGCGAGCGGTTATCGTCGGCGATCCGAAACAGCTTCCGCCGACCTCTTTCTTTACCTCCGGTTATGTCGATGAAGAAAACCTCGATACCGAAGATTTGGAAAGCATCCTCGACGACTGTTTGGCGCTCAGCATGCCCGAAAAGCATCTGAATTGGCATTACAGGAGCAAGCACGAAAGCCTGATCGCGTTTTCCAATATCATGTATTACGGGAATAAACTCTGTACGTTTCCGTCTCCCGACGCGCTGGAAAGCAAAGTGCGGCTTGTATTGGTCGAAGACGGCGTATATGACCGCGGCTTTACGAAGCGTAACAAGGGCGAAGCGGATGCGTTAGTTGAAGAGGTGGTGCGTCGGCTGAAAGATGCAAAACTTTCCCGGTCGAGCATTGGGATCGTTACGTTCAGCACGGCTCAGCAGGACTATATAGAACGCAGGTTGACGGATGCGCTCGTTAAAAATAAATTGGAAGATGCCGCTTACGAGAGAGAGGAACCGATTTTTGTAAAAAACCTTGAAAATGTGCAGGGCGACGAGCGCGATGTGATTTTATTCTCGGTTTGCTACGGCCCGGATCGTGCCGGACGGGTTTCTTTGAATTTCGGACCGTTGAACCAGGTGGGCGGATGGAGACGGCTGAATGTTGCCGTTTCGCGCGCGCGCGAAGAGATGATCGTCTTTTCCTCAATGACGTCGGCCATGATCAATCTTGCGAAAACCAACAGCAAGGGCGTTGCCGGTTTGAAAGCTTTCCTTGAATTTGCGGAGAAAGGGAAAACGACCTTAGCGATCAATTCCGAAGAATTGAAGGTAACGCGGAGCGGTATCGGAAAATATATTGCCAAAGAATTGAAAACATACGGTTATGAATGCCGATATGACGTTGGGGTTTCCGATTTTAAAATCGATTGCGCGGTGATCGATCCGAAAAACAAAAAGCGCTTTATTTTGGCAATTGTCTGCGACGGTATGACCGCATATTCTTCAAGCGCAAAGGACAGGAATATTTTGCAGATCCAAACGCTGAAATTGAACAACTGGAATGTCGTCCGCGTTTTTACCATCAATTTTATCAATAATCCGAAGCGTGAGATCAAGAAGATCAAAGATACGTTGGATCGTTTGACGGGAAACGAAAAGGCGAACCGCGACTTTTTGACAAAATACCGCAAGGCCTATCGATATGCCAAGCTGGAGCAGCAGCAAAACATGTCGCAGTACGTAACCGGCGGGGAAAACGACGGAGAAATTAAAGCCCGTCTGAAAGCGATAGCCGCGGCGGAAGAGCCTATTTCCGAGCGCTTTTTAATGAAGCGATGCCTGTCTTCTCTCGGTATCCAAAAATATGGCGGAAAAGTGGAAGAGCGGATCCAAAATTTGATTAATCTTTGTGAATTAAAAAAAGAAGAACTCCTTGGCAGGACTTATTTAAGAAAATCGGATAAATGCCTCGGATATGATTTTTATCGGGTTGAAAGCGGAGAGCCGATTCGGAAATCGGAAGAGGATTTTACTCCTTACGAAATCATTGCTCTTATCAAGGGGCTTTTGGAAAACAAAGTCAGCCTTTATGCAGACGAACTTGTCGGCTTAATTTGCGCAGAATTAAAGGTTTCTCGTCCCAGCGACAAGCTGATAGATTTTATCTATAACTGCATTGCGCTCGGGGTGGACAAGTCTTTGTTTGTCCGCTCTATCAGCGACCGTATCAGTCTCAGCTGACAAAATCGCTATGAATAAACTGCTTTGGAAGATCGGGCCGATTCTGATTTTTATAACGGCGGTAGCGCTCGCGGCTTTTTTGTCTGCGGGTGCGCCGCCCAAAAAAGAACCGCTATACCACTCTGTCGAAGGTGAATTGGCCTTTGATGATGCTATTAATATTTTGATTCAAGGAGATTCCGTCGGAAGTCCGGGAGTATATCGGCTGCCGCGCCGCAGCACTTACGGAGAATTGTTTGCATTGGCAAACGTACGGGAAAACGATGCATACGACCCGCAGGACTATATCCGATTCGAGGATGCGGTCTTGCTCGGCGGGGAATATTACGTCTATATCGTATTATAAATTTGTTGGATACGAATGAATATGAAGACAATCGAAATTAAGCGTGCGGACGACCATTTTTTATATCGCGGTGATCGCATCATAAATTTTCGCCCCGTCCTTTTTATATCCCTGAGTTTCGGCTTGGGGATATTTTCGTCTTTTTTTCTAGGGTTGCATTCTCTTTGGATCAATTTTGCATGGCTGATAGCGCCGGTAATCGTCTGCATTCGAAGAATTTTCCGCAAGAAAGTTGAATGGAATATTTTACTTTTTGCGGCCGTTTTATGCGCCTTGTTTTCGATCGGATCGCTTTCATTCGGAATGCATGTTGCCGCCTTTGAAAAAATTCCCGCAATGAACGGCGATTGTGCGGTAATGGGCAGTGTGGAAGAGATTTCCGAATCCGGCGATGCGACCGTATATACGCTGGACAATTTGTTGATAGTAAACGGGGAAACGGCGGTTGAACTGGATGGCCGCATGGAAGTATATGTATATGGTGATTCCGATCTTTCGATCGGAATGAAGTGCGCTTTTGAAGCGAACATAACGACGAATGATGCGTATTCATACGGTAGGGTCAATTCTTCTGCGATTATCAGCAGACTTCGCTATAGAACAAACGTAAATGCGGAAAATATTATATTTGCCGGTGAAGAAAAAGTCAATGCCTTTATTGCCGTGCGAAAAGAGGTGCGCGGCGTATTGTTTGAGACCATGAGCGATTCGAATGCCTCTTTGGCATATGCAATGCTTACGGGAAACAGCGGATTGATCGAAGACGAAGTCTTGCAAAATTTTCGGTACGGAGGGATCGCGCATATTTTTGCCGTTTCCGGGCTGCATATCGGCGTTATTTACGGCCTGCTCGCACTGTTGTTTCGAAAGATCCGATGTAACCGATTTATCAAATTAGCAATAATACTGATCGTCCTTTTCTTTTATGTGGGCGTATGCGGCTTTTCACCCTCGTCTGTGCGTGCTTTTGTGATGTGTGCGGTACTGCAAACGGCCGAGTCTATGGGATGGCAATATGATCGGCTGAATTCTGTTTCACTGGCTGCTTTTGTCGTATTGCTGATAAATCCTGTGTATCTCTTCGCGGTGGGCTTTCAATTATCATTGGCTGCGGCAGCGAGCATCATTGTAATGGGCGGACATATTTCGAGATTGTTGGAAAGGACGGGAAAAATCCCGGCAAAAATTTGTTCGGCGATCGGCGTCGCCCTTTCTGCGCAAGCGGGAACTTTTCCGATTTTGATAGACTGTTTCGGCTATGTTTCCGCAATCAGTCTTTTCCTCAATCTTATATTCGTTCCTGTTATCAGCGCAGTATATTCGGTGATTTTCATATTTACTGCGCTGGCGTGCGTTTTGCCGTTTGCTTCCGGTGTCCTTTTATTTCTTCCCGAATATCTTCTGGAGCTTGCCGTTGCCCCGATCATGCTTTTAGAGTTTAAAACTGCCTTGATCTGCGGTTTTTCTTTCGGCGGCGCTATGCTCCTTTGGTATGCGGCCATATTTCTCGCTTCCGATAAAATTAATTTGAAAATTCTGCCGAAATCCATCGGCGTCGGCTTGCTCTGCTGTATATTAATTGCCGTACTGCTCGTTCGAAACGCTGTTTTTCCGTATGAAGCTGTTCTTTCGTTGCATTCCTATTACGGCAATGATGTTTTGCTGTTGCGGCAGGCTGAAAAGAAATATTTGATTGCAATGGGCGCCGCTAACGGAAAACAGTTGGAGCGGTTATTTTTGCAGGAAAATATTTCGTATTTGGACGGCGTTATAATTCTTGCTCCTGAGGCGCAAATCAATGCGGGTGTCCCGATTATACTTAAGTATGTCGATTTTAAAAATCTGTACGTCGACGGGAATGGAAATTTTGCCGATTCGTTCCAAAAGATCGAAGTGATTGAGGAAGACAGCTTTTTTCAGTTGGGCGAGGCCGATTGCTGTTTTTTAGACGGGAATTCCTTATACATAAATGTTTTAGGGGCCGATGTGCTGATTTGCGGGGAGGCCTTAGACGGGCAGGTGCCGGATTGTGATTTGCTGATAGCGGAAGAATACAGCGAAGAATTATGTTGGAAATGCTTGCCGGAACAGGAAGTATATTTTGAAAAAACGGAAGGAAAGTTGAATTTATATTCCGCGGGCGACTTGCAATTTGTATGGAAAAATGATATAATCACCATGAAGCGAGCGGTTTAAAGAGATGAAATTTGTTTTATTTAAAAAAAGTTTGGAAGAGGGGGCTGCGCCCGTATATCTTTTTGACGGAGAAGAAGAATATTTTAAAGAGAGAGGGGAGGAAATGCTCAAAGAAAAATTTCTCGGCGAGCCCTCCTTAAACTATACCTCTTTCCGGGGCGAAACACTGAAAGGAGATGCGATTTCGTCTTTAATTGCTGCGGCAGAAAGTTTCCCTTTTATGAGTGAAAAGCGCATTGTAAAAGTAACGGACTTTTATCCCACGGAAAGAGAATATACCGCTTATTTAAAAAAATATATCGAAAATCCGCAATCGACTACGATTTTATTGATCGTCAATTCCGATCGCTCGAAGGGAAAGAGCTTCGATTTAAAAAAAGTTAAGGGAATAACCTGGGTTGATTGTTCGAAAGCAGACGAAGACACTGTTTTGCGGTGGATTTTTACGCAGTTCAAAAGGAACGGTATAGCGATCGATACGGAATGCTGTGAGCGGATCATGCGGTATTGTCTGGCCGATATGTCCCGTATCGTCGGCGAAACGCAAAAGCTGTTGGCATATGCCGGGAATGGGAAAACGATCACCGGGGACGATGTGGATGCGATCGTGTATCGCGATGCTGATTATAAAATCTATGAAATGACAAACGCTCTCGGGATGCGTAATTTCGGAAAATATGAAACAATTCTTACCGAACTGTTGGGAAAGGGAATGGATGAAATGGGGGTGCTGAATTCCCTCTGCTCTTATTTCCGGAACATGTTTGAAATCGCCTTGTTGCATAAATCGGATGCTGAAACGGCGGCCGCCTTAGGAATGAAAGAATATGCCGTTAAGATGAGCCGCAGGCAGGCCGAAGCATTCGGGCATATTCGCGTCAAAAGTTGTTATTTTCGGATATTGGACACCGTAAACGCCGTAAAAAGCGGGAAAATATCGCCGCAGGGGGCGCTTTTAAAAGTTAACGCGCATCTGTTTTTTGAAGAAAAGGCGAATATTGCAGAATAGCTTTATGAATTGCTTTCTTTTTTTATAATTATCATGTAAAATAGATATACCACACTTAAGACGGAGCCGAATTGATTTTATGGGTGATTTTTTTACCAATTTAAAAAATGTTTTTGTCGCCTTCAATGCGATCGATGCGTTGGAAATCGTTCTCTTTGCGCTCGTCTTTTACTACGTGTTCCGCATCTTAAAAAACAGCAACGTTTTCGGCGTTATTATTGTTTTTGCGGTTCTCGTTGTAGCGACGGGTATTATCTTTATTGCCAATGCAGGATTAAACGGATCAGCTTTTATGGTCATTCCCCTTGTTTTGGCAGGCCTTGTTTTGATCATATTTAATGTCGAAGTCAAGCGCGACATTCTAAATATGAATTCTTTGAACAGGCTCAGCGAAAAACAGGGGCACCAGCTTTCCGCTTCGAAAGACGAAGTAGAGCGTTATATTTCCGAAATAATCCGAGCATTGCAGAATTTATCAAAAGATAATATCGGCGCGTTGATGATTCTTTCCAACGATAATATTCCCACACAGATTTTGGAAAGCGGCGTCGAGCTCGACGCTAAAATTTCTTCGCAATTGATTGAAGGGATCTTTTTCCCGAAGGCGCCTTTGCATGACGGGGCCATGATCGTCAACAATTATAAAATACAGGCGGCAGGCTGTTTTCTCCCCCTAACGCAAAATGCAAACATTCCCAAAGAACTCGGTACCCGGCACAGGGCGGGGATAGGGATCACGGAAACTTCGAATGTGATTGCCTTGATCGTATCGGAAGAGACGGGGATTATAACGATTGCGCAGCGAGGAAAAATATCGCGCTATGCGGATTATGATTTGTTGAAAAAGACGTTGAGCGACTACTACTGGAAAGATCTGAGTGCGGACGGGAGGAAACGCTTATGAGAGAAAAAAGTTTTTGGCGTAAAGTGGCCGGGATATTTATCGACAATGTACCCATTAAACTTTTAGCGATAGCGCTTGCGGTAATTGTATTCATAGTTGTAAATTACGGACAGTAAAACAGGAGAAAACCGATGTCGGAAAGTTGTATTCATGTACCGGAAATTTTATTGCCCGTAGAGACGATCGATTTAAATGCATGGGCGGTTATTGCCTGCGATCAGCACACGTCCGATCAAAATTATTGGGATCAACTCGACCGCTTGGTAGGGAATAAACCGTCAACCTTGCGGCTTACTCTTCCGGAGATTTATCTTAACGGAGACTATTCGGCGCGCATTGCGGCGATTTCTTCTGCTATGCGGCAGTATAGGGAG
>CALVXE010000144.1 GCA_944368795.1 uncultured Clostridia bacterium
ATACATGACTTTATTTCTTGCGCCCATAACATATTGCGGCTTCAATTTTTTCTTGTCGATGATTTTTGTCATGATTTTCGTAGCTTTTTCTACGCTCATGCGCTTGTCCTCACGGCTGTCAATTCTTTCAGCCGAAAGACGAATGGCATCGCCATATCTTTCATTTGTTTGAAAATCTTTTTGCCTGTTTTTGGTGAAGTTGGTCTTAATGTCGCATGGGCATATGGCCGTGCATTGAATCTTGGTTTTGCAAAGCTCCATTCTCAAACAATCACTCATCATGCTGACAGCAGCTTTGCTTGAACAATAAAATGCTCGAAAAGGCAATGGGAAAAGTGCGCACGCAGAGCTGATGTTGATAATCTTGCCTTTTTCGCTCATGATTGGCAATGCCAGCTGTATGGCATAAACCGTGCCAAGGACATTGACGTCATATTCTTTTTTGATTTTCTCTTCGTCAATAAGCTCGATCGCGCCAGAAAGCCCAAATCCTGCACAAGAAATCAATATGTCAATCTTTCCATATTTTGCAGCGATATTGCGGAACAAGCATATCTTCACGCAAATGCAGCCGCTTTAAGATTTCCGCGCGCTCAATGCGCAAGGATTGCAAAGAATTGCTCAGTTGCTTGATTTCATTGCCTCCCAAAGCCTCTTCTTTTGCCAAACGGATTTCAGTGGTCTTTATCGCTTCTTCATTGGCAAGGAAGGCTTTGTCCGCCTCGGCGATTTTTCGGTAGTGATCTGCACGGTCCTGTGCCTTTTCCCTTAAATTGAAGTAATAACTCCGAACTTTCTTTTTGAAGTCTTCGTCTTTTTCCTCCTGCTCGCGCCGATGATCGGGGCGGACGGTCTCTTCTTTTGCCAGCATATCAAGGCTGAATATATTTTTCGATTTCCAGGAAGAGAGCACGGAATTGATGTAGGGGATCGGGCTCGCTTTAGACTGGGCAAAAGAGGCGGCTTTTAAAATCATATCGTCCGTAAATCCCCAGGCGCGCCAGTTGCGCAGGCATTCCCGGTCCCAATTGTTTACGCGGCGGGTGAGTCCCGCCGCTTTCAGCATTTCTGCGGCAAATTCTTGTTCGCGGGCTTCGTTCTCCATGTAAATAACGATACTTTCTGCAGATACGACGCCTGCAGAAGCCAGCTTTTTGATCAGCTCATCCATTTTTTCAAAAGATTTTTTTCCGCGGCGGAAACAATATTTAGCAAGCTGTATCAAGGAAGAAAAACTGTACCCGATCGCTAACCAGCCGCTGACGAAATGGTCAATGTATGTTTCCGGAACAGCACAATAAACGCCCAATTCTTTTGCGATCGACAAAGTTAGTTGCCGTAAATTTTCTTTTTGATCAAAATACTCTTTGATTTCCTCCGCAGAAAATTTTTTATTGGAATACAGCTCCCGCATCGTCTCGTCGAGCTTCTGCATTCCGCCTTTTTTCAGCAGCGAGGCGGCGTATTGTACCGTTGCGGGCTCAAATCCGAGTTCCTCGGTCCACACGCGGAACAGTTTATAATCGTCCGGTTCCGGTTTTCTTTGGGAACCCATGGCCCGCAAAACCGCGGCAAGATCGCCGCTCTGCAGAACATAATCGGAAAGCTTTGTTTCGATCTGTTCGACGGACGTAATTCCTTCGGCCGCAAAGTTTTTTGCAACTTGCAGGATGTAATTCAAGGCGATATTTTCGCCCTTCAAATCGATGCAATATCGGACGATCAAGAGCATCGCTTCCGGTTTAATTGCGTATTCTTCCATCACGGCGAAATATTTTGTATATTCGTTGGAAGAAATCATTCGTTTCGGCATCAACGACTGCAGAGCTTTGTTAAATTCGGAATATTTTTCCGTACGAATGCGCTTCGGTTTGCCCTTGGAATAATCGGCCGGGAAGTATCTGACGGAAAACGGCTGATAAGATACGATTTCCAGCAAATCAAAATCTTCCCAAAACTGAAACAAATCGATTACGCGTTTTTCCTCTAATCCCAACGATTTGGCCGCCTCCGTAAGGGAATATTCCTGCTGCACATTTTGGCAGAGATACAGCCCGAACAAATAAACTTTTACGGCATCTCCTTCGGCCATGGCCATATATTTATTAATAAATTGGTTTTCAACGCTGGTGTACGCAGATAGTGAGAACTCTTTTGAATACGAACAAAATCCCATGAGTAAAGCTCCGCGCAATGCTTGATTTATTTTCGGTTTTGCGCTATACTATTATATAAATTATTTCTTTTAAAAGCAAGATTATTTTGCAAAAAATTCAGACGTTTTCTGTTTTTGTGTTGCCTTGAACGTTTCATATGAGAATTTTGCATACATCGGATTGGCATATCGGCAAACGGATCGCCGGAAAAGAGCGCCTCGATGAACAGCGGGCCGTTTTGGATGAAATTGCCGATATCTGTGAAGAAGAAAAAATCGAACTTGTCCTTGTTGCGGGCGATGTTTTTGATACGTATCTCCCTTCGGCAGAAGCGGAGGATCTCTTTTATCATGCGGTCAAAAAGATCGCCGGGCAGGAGCGTTGCGTTTTGATTATCAGCGGCAATCATGACGATGCTGTCCGGCTGACGGCCGCGGCGGTGATTGCGGAAGAACAAGGGATATATATTTACGGCGAGCCCGGGCATGTCCCTGCAGTTTTTTCGGAGCGTAAAGTCTGTGCGTCGGAAGCGAGCGATCGCCATATTGTTTTCAAAAGCAATAACGAAGAGGTTTTCGTAAATGTATTGCCGTATCCGAACGAAACGCGTTTAAAGGAAGACGGGAGAAACGGCGAAACGTATTTCGATACTCTTAAACGTTGGATCGACGAAGGGGAAAGCAGAAATAGCAGGGCTCTTCCTTCGATATTTTTGTCTCATCTCTTTGTCGCGGGGGGCAGGGTTAGTGAAGGAGAGCGAGAAATTGATTTGGGGGGAGCGCGTGCCGTGCCTCTCGGCCTGCTGCCGAAAAACGATTATATTGCCTTAGGGCATCTGCACCGAAAACAGCATTTCAAAAATACGGTATATTACAGCGGTTCGATTCTGCAATATGCTTTCGATGAAGCCAACACAGAAAAAAGCGTGGTTCTCTTCGATATCGGAACGGACGGGGTGAAAAATATCCGCGAGCGACCGCTTCAGGAAGGGAAAAAACTTGTCCGTGTAGTCGCTTCGAACGTTCCGGATGCGATTGCACTTTTACAAAAATATCCCGAAAGTTATATCGAACTGACAATTTACCTGAATGAACCGCTGATCCCTTCGCAGGTGCAGGAACTTAAAAAAGCCAACGATGGGCTGGTTGCGATTTTGCCGATTGTGCGCGGAGATGAAAAGCAGGCCGAAACCGCGGTTTCCCGTAAAAACAAGTCCTCTTCGGAATTATTTAAAGAATATTATGCGAGTTTGTACGGGGAATTGCCTTCCGATCAGCTTTGTGAACTTTTTTTGTCGTTAACGGAGGATGCGGATGAAGCCGAAACGCCTTGAATTCTGCGGCATCAACAGTTTTTCGCGCGCGGCGACGATCGATTTTGAAAAATTGCTCTCCGGAGGGGTCTTCGGAATATTTGGCGATACCGGCAGCGGAAAGACGACGATATTGGACAGCATGATTTTTGCTTTATACGGTAAAATCGATCGTACCCGAGGCGGAAGCGGCAGTGAAATCATTAATTATAACTGTGATAAAGCGTCCGTCCGTTTCGACTTTGAAACGGAAACATCGCAGGGAAGAAAAACATATCGGGTCGAACGGGAGATAAAACGTAAAAATTCTATGCAGACTCTGATGCTGTACGAAATGGCGGAAGGAAAAACGCGCGCAGTCAGTGAAGGAGTAAAAAACACAAATCAGAAAATACAGGAAATCGTCGGGCTTTCCTTCGAAGATTTTAAGAAATGCATAGCTCTGCCGCAGGGAGAATTCGCCCAATTTGTCAAAGCGGACCGGGGAGAACGCCTTCGGCTGATTTCCCGCCTGTTTGGCCTGGAAAAATACGGCGAACTGTTGAACGCACGCTTGAAGGAACGTTATTCGGAAGTTAAATCTGCATTTGATTTAAAGTCAGGCGAACTGAAAGGTTACGAGGATGTGAGCGACGAAGCCGTCGCCGCTTTAAACTCTGATCTGCGGCGAATGAAGGAAGAAAAAAAAGAGCTTGACAAAGAATACGAACGCTTTTACGCTGAATATGAAAACGCGAAAGTGCTGTTTGAGCGAAAACAGAGATATAGCGATTTGCAGCGGCAGCAGAGCGCATTGTTAGAAAAACAAGCGTATTTCGAACAGGCGCGGGCGATTTTGAAACAGATTCCCGCCGCACAACAGCTCGATTTGTTGTCGAAAGAGCAGCTGACTCGGCAGAAAGAAATTTCTTCGTTGACGGCAGAGATCGAGCAGAATAATGCTTTAAAGGAAAGTATCGGCAAGCAATTGCTCGCCCTTCAAAAATCGTTTGATTTGGAAAAGAACGCGCTTTTGCTTGAAGAAAACAAATCAAAAATCGATAAACTTTTCTATATTAAGAGCGATTATCGGGCTTTATCAGAGTATCAGGCACAGCGCTCCGCTTTAAAGGCTGAGTATGCCGATTGGCAGAAACGAGCGGAAGCGGCACAGCAGAACGTAAATCGTCTCTCCGAACAAGAGCGCAAAGAAAATGAAAAACTGAAATCTGTCGCGTTCGATAATATCGACGAATTTTTAAATGAAAATTTAGACAGCGCTTTGCTGTCGAACGAGTATCGGGCAAGCCGCAAATATTTTGAAGAATGGCTGGCCGAACTGCATCGGGATTTCCAAGGCGGAGACCTGTTTGAGCGCGTCGACGCCAGATTGCAGGAGAGAATCGGCCATTATGAAAGCGCCTTATCCAAAGACAAAACGCGCGATACTGCCGCTTTGTTAGAGGCATATAAAGATATGCAGAAAACGCGCGATTCTTTAAGGGCCGCTATAAATTCTACAGTTTTACAAAAGGAACAGGAATATAATAAACTGCGCGAAGCGCAGAGCAATCTTTCACGGATCGGAGAAGAAGGCAAGCTTTGTGCAAAAAAAGCGGAAGAACTCCTTAACAGAATCCGGAATGCGCTGAATGCCGAAGCATTGCCGGACTTGGATGATTTAGAAAAAAGTTTAAATGAAGAACGAAAAAGTCTGCTCGACAAACAAAACGATTACGAAAACCGGACGGCTGCATTGAACGAAAAACAGAGAGAGGCAGAATTAAAGGCGGTAAAACATCAGGAACGGCTCGAACACCTCAAAATTGCAGAACAAGAAAGCAGCGTAAAAATGCAGGCCCTGCTTAAGGAATCTCAAATAGTTTCTTTACACGAGGCACAAAGTTTATTGTCTCAATTTCCGGACAGGCAGGCTTTAAGCGAGAGGATCGAAGCGTATGACCATTCAATGGTTGCCGTTCAGGCGAAAATAGAGGCTTTAATGCATGAGGGGGCTGTCGCAGCGGAATATTCCGAGGAAGATTTTGAAAAACAAAAAGCCGCCTTTGCCGTTTTGACGCAAAAAAAACAAGATGTTTCCGAAAGGGTCGCCGTATATGAAGAGTCTCTTGCACGCCTGCGGGATCGTGCGGAAACGAAAAAGAATTTAGAAAGTGAGCAGAAAACATACGGTAAAAATTTGGATCAGCTTGCCCGTTTGAGAGAGCTGATTCGCGGAAATAATTTTATGGAATTTGTCGCGGGGGAGTATCTGTCCGATATATCTGCGGCCGCAACGCAAACTCTTTTAAAACTTACCGGCGGCAGATATTTTGTTCGCTACGATCAGGGCTTTTTTATCGGAGACAACTTATGCGGAGGAGAACTCCGCAGCGTCAACACGCTGTCGGGAGGAGAAACGTTTTTGGTATCCTTGTCGCTTGCGCTGGCGCTCTCTGCGGCGATTTATGCAAAATCGTTGAAACCGATCGAATTTTTCTTTTTGGATGAAGGATTCGGCACTTTAGACGAAAAGCTGATCGATACAGTCATGGACAGTTTGGAAAAATTGAAAAACAGCCGCTTTTCGATCGGCCTTATTTCACACGTCGAAGAATTAAAACATCGCATTTCCAATAAAATCATGGTAACCGGAGCCGTTGAAGGCGGTAGTTCCGAAATTCAAATAAGCTGTTGAACGGAGAATTCTTGTGGCAAATAAAATATTAACTCCTGTAACCTTATGGAATAATTTTAATGACGGTTTGCCTATCCAGTGTAAAATAGAGGACGAGGCAGAACAGGAAAATATCCTGTTGCGCCGTCTGCGCTTTTCCGGGCGCGAAGTAAACGGAATCCGCGTAAATATTTACGCTTTATTGGCAATGCCGAAAGGGATCGGTTCTGCCCCCGGTCTATTGATCCTGCCGGATTCGCATCGATCGGTCGACGAACCTTTGGCTAAACGATTTGCCAAAAAGGGATATATCGTATTGATGCCTGATTACCGCGGGGCATGGGAAGGCTCCGAAGGCTATACCGTCTATCCTGAAGCAATCGGCTACGCCAATTTTCGGGATGCCGGCAGACATATCGATTATGCCGATGAAAGCGCGGCGGAAACGTCCTGGTACGAATGGGTCGGGGTCGCGCGGTACGCATTGCGGTATATGCAGTCCATTGCAGAAATCGCAAAGATCGGGGTGATCGGTTTAAAAACAGGCGGAGACATCGCCTGGCAGCTTGCCGCTACCGCGGAGGGATTGGCCTGCGCGATCACCGTTTGTTCCGGAGGTTGGAGAGCCTATAGAGGAGTTTATAAATTCGGCGATGCGACGGAACTGAAGATGAACGACGAACGCTATCGTTTTTTGGCGGGCGTAGATGCGCAGGCGTACGCACAATACGTTAAATGTCCGATGCTGATGCTTTGTTCAACAAACGATGAAAGATTCGATGCGGACAGAGCTTTCGATACCTATGCACGAATCAATCCGACGATGGAAAAAACATTCAACTTTTCCGCTCGGTATAACGGACATATCGGGAATACAGGGCTGAACGATCTGGATCTGTTTATCGATAAATATTTAAAGGGCAGAGAAGTTTTCGTCCCTGCGCCCGTCGACATTTCCATCGAAGAGGATGAGGGGGAACTGGTTGCCCGTATACGTTTCGATCCGAACGGAGAAGTCAAATATTGCGAAGTTTTTATGGCGGAAGATAATCTGGATTCTTCTTTGCGGGATTGGACGCGATGTTCGTTAAAACGTGAAGCCGGGGAAGACGAACAGATATTTCGGCTGAACGCGTACCGAAAAGCCTCTCGGGTCTTTGCTTTCGCGAAGGCCAAATACAGCTGCGGCTTTGCGGTTTCTTCAAAAATCGCTACAAAAAAAATCGATAAAGAATATGCAAACTCTACGGAAAAAAGCCGTATTTTGTACAGCAGCGTCAACGGAACGGACAGTTTTACGATCGATCGGTTCGACAGTAAGGTATTGGCCGATTGTTTTTTAGATAACAGCGTGCCTCCCGTCCGAATGATCGAAGGCCCTTGTGGCATTAAAGGTCTGTATTCCGCATACGGATTAAAGCTGTTTCGCATTAACGACAACAAGTATCGTCCGGAAGAAAATGCGATATTGAAATTTGATATTTATGCCTCCGGTCCGTGTACTCTGCAAATATGTATCGCTACAGCTAAGGTCGGCGTTTCGGAGAAATATTCTTGCTCGCTTTTTTTGTCAGGAAGCAAAAACTGGAAAGATCATATGCTTTCGGCAAAGGATTTTAAAAATGACGTAAGCAAGCCGCTTGCTCGGTTAAGCGAGGCGCAATATATCACTTTTTATTCCGACAGCGAATTTTGCATAAATAATTTGCTGTGGTTATAAAAATTTCACGCAATTTACTTTTTATACGGTTAAAAATATGGTATACTCTTTAGGAGATAAAATTATTACCAAAAAAAAGCATCCGTGCGGCGGCAATATTTGGACGATCGTCCGAACAGGGGCAGACTATAAAATAAAATGCGATACCTGTGGGCGCGTCGTCATGTTGTCTTCCGAGGCTTTTTTTAAAGCTATAAAAAAGAGTAAGGAGTCGTAATGGAAGAAGTCCCGTACGGCGAACTGCTGGAAGAGTGCAGAGATCCGAATAAAAATTTTATATCAACTCTGCGTTTTTTGCTGGCGCTGCTCGGTATCTTCGCCGTTTTCACGTATTTATTTACGAACATATTTATAGGGGTGCAGGTGGTTGGCTCTTCAATGGAACCGACATTATATACAGGCGATTATCTCTTTGTCAATACGGCGGCCTCTATAGATTACGGCGATATTATTGTGATCGAGACCAGCGCAAAAGACGGGATTCACGATGAAGACGAAGCGAAATGGCTTATCAAGCGTGTGATCGGTCTTCCCGGAGATACGATCCGGATTCGCGACGGAAATGTCTATAGGAAGCACGACGGCGAAGCTGATTTTTCCGAAGTGGATGAACCTTATTTGGATCCCGCAGACGAATGGAGGCAGACAATTAACGAAGACGTTTATGTCGAAGAAGGCCGTGTTTATGTGTTGGGAGATCACCGTAGCGTCAGCCATGACAGCCGCAGTAAGGATTTGGGTACATTATTGCTTGACGATGTTCTCGGAGTAGTGCCGAATTGGATTGTTGCTTGTAAAGACGGCCTGACCGCATTCTTCAGCCTGTTTCAAAGATAAAATTTATTACAAGGGGACGGATATGAGCGATATTATCATTTCTTCAGACAGCACTTGCGATTTGAGCAAAGATTTGCTTGATAAATATCAAATAGCAATTATGCCGTTGAGCGTAATGCTCGGCACGGAATCCTTTAAGGACGGCGTAGACATCGTTCCGCAGAATATATTTGATTATTTTGATAAAACCGGCAATTTGCCGAAAACGGCCGCGCCGAGTGTTTCGGAGTATCAGGAATTTTTTAAACAATTTGTCGAGCAGGGCAAAACGGTCGTGCATATCAATATATCTTCAAAAGCCAGCGGTTCATACGGCTTTGCCGCAGCGGCGGCAAAAGAGTTTGAGGGGAAAGTGTACGTTGTAGATTCGCATGCCCTGTCGACGGGGCAGGGGCTTCTCGTCATGAAGGCGTGCGACCTTCGCGAGCAAGGCAAAAACGGCGAAGAAATCTGCAACACTTTACTTTCGCTTCGCGGTAAGGTCAATACATCCTTTATTCCGGATACTCTTTTATATTTGTATAAGGGAGGACGCTGTTCGACGCTTTCTTATTACGGTTCGAAAGTTTTGTCGATTCATCCGATGATCGACATGAAAGACGGGCAGCTGTACCCGAAAAAGAAATATATCGGAAAAATGAGCCGATGCCTGAAAAATTATATTAATGATCTTGTCGAGGAATATCCCTTGTATGATAAAACGCGCTGCTTCATCACCCACAGTTCGGCCGATCAAGAACTCGTTGATCAGGCTAAATCTGCAGTAAAAGAACTGTTTCATTTCGACGAAATTATCGAGACGGTGGCGGGCAGCATAATTACGAGCCACTGCGGAAAAAATACGATCGGCGTTTTATTTATCTCTGAATAAACAGGAGCGAATCAAATGAATATTGTGTATGAAGACGAAGATCTGATTTCCGCATACAAGCAGCAGCGTGCGATTTTTCGCGTGTTTTTGGCGGTTACCGCGGTTTTTGTAGCTATTTGCACTGTCGGGGTAATTTATTTCTGCTCGCTGCCTTTTGAAGATCCGAAGCAAATCATCCCCAAAATAGCAGTTTGCGCCGTATCTTGCGTTTACATCATTTTTACCTATATCTTTATGGGGATCAAATATCGGCGCGCACATAAATACTATAAATTGATTGCATATGTTTCTGTCGGCATGAAGCAGATAAACCACAGCTTTTTTCTTCGCTATGAAAAACCGGAGCAAAAAGACGGCGTCGATTTTTATGTTCTGACAATGTCGGAATGGAATAAAAAGAAATCCGAATATATGGACCGAAAAATTTACTGTGATTTTGAAAAACCGAAGCCTGCATTTTCTACGGGCGATCAGATTTGTTATCTGACGCAGGGAAATGTGATTGTCGAATATGAAATTATCGGGCACGACGATTCGTTTGCCGATGAAAAAAAGAAAGAAGATACGAACAAAAAACCGATTTTGACAGGAGATATTCAGTAATGCGAGCAGTCGTAACGGTTACAGGGAAAGACAAAAAAGGAATTATAGCAAAGGTAAGCTCTTTTCTCTTGGAAAAAGGAGTAAATGTCGAAGATATCAGCCAAACTATTTTGCAGGATTATTTTGCCATGATCATGCTTGTCGATATCAGCGATATTAAGACGGAGCTTTCAGTTTTGGCCAAAGAATGCGAAAAAATGGGCGAAGAAATCGGCATGTCCATCCGTCTACAGCACGAAGCGATTTTTAACGCCATGCATAACATTTAAAAAATTTACAGGCAAAAATTATGTTTAATAAATTTGACGTTTTGGAAACGATCGATATGATCGAGCGCGAGCATTTGGATATCCGCACGATCACGATGGGAATTTCTCTTTTGCCGTATATCGGCGCAAATGCGGAACAAACGGCGCAAAAGGTATATGACGCGGTTTGTTCAAAAGCAAAAAATATTGTAAAAGTGGCTGAGCAGTTATCCGGTGAATACGGAATCCCGATCGTAAACAAGCGCGTTTCGGTTACGCCGGTCAGCTTAATTTCAGCCTCCTTTCCGGATAAAGCCGTATTCATCGGCAAGGCTTTGGACAAGGCTGCGCAAGAACTCGGGATTGATTTTCTGGGCGGGTATTCCGCTCTCGTGCACAAAGGCACGGCGGATTATGAGAAAATATTTATCGAAGGAATTCCTGAATTGCTCGCATCCACAGAGCGGGTGTGTTCGTCGGTGAATATCGGCTCTTCCAAATCGGGCATAAATATGGATGCCGTTCGCCAGATGGGGGAGATCGTTAAAAGAACGGCCGAATTGACAAAGGAAAAAGACGGCCTCGGCTGTGCAAAACTGGTAGTATTTGCCAATGCCGTGGAAGACAACCCCTTTATGGCAGGAGCCTTCCATGGCGTAGGGGAAAGCGATACCGTGATCAATGTCGGAGTTTCCGGTCCGGGCGTTGTCAAGCATGCTTTGGAAAATATTCCGGATGCAAATTTAAACGATGCGGCGGAGATGATCAAGCGGACGGCTTTCAAAATCACAAGGGCGGGGCAGCTGATCGCGAAGGAAGCCGCCAAGCGCCTCGGCGCGGAATTCGGCATAGTCGATCTATCTTTGGCACCGACTCCCGTAATGGGGGATTCGGTCGCACATATTTTGGAGGAATTGGGGCTTGAGTGCGTCGGCGGACACGGCACCACGGCTGCTTTGGCAATGCTCAACGATGCCGTTAAAAAGGGCGGAGTTATGGCAAGTTCGCACGTCGGGGGGCTTTCCGGCGCATTTATTCCGGTCAGCGAAGATATCGGCATGATCGAGGCGGCGCAAAAAGGGCTTTTGAATATCGATAAATTGGAAGCAATGACCGCAGTCTGTTCGGTTGGGCTGGACATGATCGCGATCCCCGGCGACACTCCCGCAACCACGATCAGCGCGATCATAGCCGACGAGGCGGCGATTGGTATGATCAATAATAAAACGACTGCTGTCCGCGTGATCCCTGTGCCGGGCAAAGGCGTAGGAGACAGTGTAGAATTCGGCGGACTTTTGGGCCGGGCTCCCGTCATGCCTGTCAACACGACAGACAGCTCTCGGTTTATATTGCGCGGCGGCAGGATTCCCGCGCCGATACATAGCAATAAGAATTAAGGAGCCGAGGATGGAAAGAAGCGAAGTTCAAAATAAATACAAATGGAAAATCGAAGATATTTTTGCTTCGGACGAAGATTGGGAAACAAGTTTCAAGTCAGCCGAACAAACTTTGGATTTTAAAGAATTTGAAGGCAAATTGAACAGTGCGGAAGGTTTATGTGCCTTTGAAAAACGGCAAGAAGCTGCAGCAAAGGCGCTTGAACGTTTGTATTTGTATGCGCATATGAAACACGACGAGGATTCCCGCGTCGCAAAATACACCGCAATGCAATCCCGTGCAATGTCGCTGTTTGTTCGCTTTTCTTCCGAAACGGCTTTTGTTGAGCCGGAACTTTCTTCTTTGGATGATGCGGTTCTGTATGGTTTTTTAAACGACGACCGCCTGAAAGATTACGACTATTATATTAAAAGATTGATCGCGCAGAAAAAACATATTTTATCGGCCGCGGAAGAAAAAATTTTGGCGGAGTGCGGTGAAGTCAATGCGCAGTTCCAAAATATTTTTTCGATGATCGATAACGCCGATATTCGTTTTGGAGAAATCGTATCGCCGCAAGGGGAAAAGATTGAACTTACGCACGGAACATATGGCGTTATTCTGCACGGCGACGACCGTGAACTTCGAAAGCGAGCCTTTGAACAGTACTATGCCTCATACATTGCTTTGACAAATACGATCGCCGCAACATATTACGGCAACGTGAAGAAAGATGTATTTGCCGCAAAAGTGCGCAAATATGATTCTTGTTTGCAGCGCGCCTTAGAGGGCGAAGACGTTGCAACTTGCGTCTATGAAAATTTACTGGAAGCGGTCCACAAATATTTGCCTTCCATGCATCGTTATATAGCTCTGCGTAAAAAAATACTGAACCTGGATGAGCAGCATATGTATGATATTTATGCTCCTTTGGTGAAAGACGCGGAATTAAAACTGGACTATGAAGATGCCTGCGATCTTGTCGTGCGCGGCCTTTCGCCGCTCGGTGAAGAATATTGCGGCTTGTTGCGCAAAGGTTTTTCGGAAGGTTGGGTGGATGTCTGCGAATCGACCGGCAAACGAAGCGGCGCTTACAGTACGGGGATGTTCGGGCTGCACCCGTACGTCCTGTTGAATTATCAGAAGACAACCCACGACGTATTCACGATCGCGCATGAAATGGGGCACTCTCTCCATACCTATTATTCGAATGCGGCACAGCCGTATGCAAAGGCGGATTATCGTATCTTTGTGGCCGAAGTTGCCAGTACGGTCAACGAAGTTTTGCTTTTAAAATATATCCTTTCCGCAACGGACGACCGGAACATGAAAAAATATTTGTTAAATTATTTTCTTGATACCGTGCGTACGACATTGCATCGTCAAACCATGTTCGCGGAGTTTGAGTATCTCGCGCATGACGCGGTTGAGAAGGGGACTCCTTTGACCGGCGAATTGCTGAACGAAATGTATTTGAATCTCAATAAACAATATTACGGCGAAGCGATCGTTCATGATGATCAGATCGCTTATGAATGGTCGCGGATACCGCATTTTTATACGTCATTTTACGTATACAAATATGCAACCGGGATCATCAGCGCAATTTCGATTGCGAACCGAATATTGACTGAAGGCGAATCCGCGGTCAAAGATTATAAAAAGTTTCTTTCATCCGGCGGCAGTAACAGCCCTGTTGAACTTTTAAAATTGGCAGGCGTTGATCTTACAAAAAAAGATGCCTTTGAAACGGCGATGCTTGAATTTGATTCCGTGTTGGATCAATTTGAGAAGATGATGGCGGACTGATAAGATGATTGAAGTATCCCATAAAAATACTTTGCAAGAATACAAAAAGTTGTGCGCTTTTCATATGTTTGTTGCGCGCGGTATGCGGGCCTATATATTTCCGGCTTTCTTTTTTATTCTTGCCGTTTGTTTTTTAGTGATCGCTGTTTTTGCCGGCAGCGGCGTATGTTATGCGGCTGCCGCAATTTTGTTTGTCATCTCTCTTTTGCTGCCGCTGATCACGCTTTATTTGCAAAATACAAAAATTGAAAAGAATATCCGGCAGAACCCGAACTATACGAAGACCGAACAGGTATATCGTTTTGAAGAATCGGGATTTCATTTGCGTATTTCCATCGGCGACCGCGTCGAAGAGCATGATATCCCTTATGCGCAAGTGCTGCGCGTATATGAACGAAAAAAGTATTTCTACATATATATCGGCGGATCGCAGGTCTTAATACTTTCAAAGGACAATTTCTCCGCTGAAACGGCGAATGAACTTGCATTCAGTTTCCGCGTTTTAGGAAAACGTTTTCGAGAGAAGAAAAAGCTGCGCATTCGATCGTCCGAGGCATGCCGGCAGGAGAAGAAAGATGGCTAAAACAAATGTAAAGACAAATGTGCTCCCAAATAATCTGGAGGCAGAACAGGCCTTGCTCGGCTGTCTTTTGATCGATAACGATACGCAGACGGACATTCTCGAAAAATTAACGGAAGAGGATTTTTATCAGGAATCCCATCAGTTGATCATCGGCGCAATGCGGGCGGTTTTTAAAGCCCGCAAACCCGTGGATCTGGTAACATTGGCCGATCAGCTTGAAAACGATAATGCTTTAGACAAGGCCGGAGGTCTGACATACATAACGGATCTGGCGAAAATTACGCCCTCCGCGGCCAATTATAAATCTTATTTTGAAATTGTCAAACGCGACAGTATCCATCGCCGCCTGATCCGTGCCTCCCAGAAAATTATAGAAAATTCGTCCGAAGGCACTGATGCGGGAGAAAGCGTCGCATACGCGGAAAAACTCGTCTTTGATATATCGAAAAAAATGGATACGTCGACCTTGGTCGACATGCGTGAAGATGACAGTTATGACCAGGTCTTAAAAAAATTCGAAACGATTTCAACAGATAAGAACGCGTTGCGCGGCGTGAATACCGGCTTTACAAAGTTAGATAAGATTACGAACGGTCTGCAGAAATCGGACTTTATCGTATTGGCGGCGCGTCCGGGCGTCGGTAAAACGACGATCGGCATGAATATCATTGAGCATGCCGCTTTGGTCGATAATAAGGTTTGCGCAGTGTTCTCTCTGGAGATGCCGCGTATCCAATTGGCACAGCGCCTGTTGTGTTCTTATTCGCATGTCAGTATGTCGAAGGCGCTGTCGGGGGAACTTTCGCAAACAGATTGGAAAAAACTTTGGAAAGCCAGTTCCGATTTAAAGAAAGCGAAAATATATATAGATGATTCTTCAAAAATAACTCCCGCGGAAATTCTTTCCAAATGCAGGCGGCTGAAAGCGCGGAAAGAAGGCCTCGACATTATCATGATCGATTATATCCAATTGATGGGCAGCGGGGAATATCGCAGAGAAGAGAACAGACAGCAAGAAATCTCTTCGATCACCCGAAATTTAAAGATCATGGCAAAAGAATTGGACGTCCCTGTTTTGGCTCTCTCGCAGCTTCGCCGAATTTCCTCAAAAGAAGAGCCGCAGCTTTCAGACTTGCGCGAATCGGGCGCAATCGAACAGGACGCCGACATGGTTATGTTTATCCATCGTCCCGATGTCGCGGCAACGGAAGAAGAAATCAAGAGCGGTAAAATTATCAAGGATGCCGCAGACCTGATCATAGCGAAGCACCGTAACGGCGAACTGGGCAGGGTAAAGCTACGTTTCCGCGGCGATCAGGTCCGCTACGTAAATCCGTCTCCCGGATTTTTGCCCGACGATCCCATGGAAGGAAGCTCCATGGACGAGCCTCCGGCGCAAGACGACTATGCGCCGGATTATGATGAGGCTATGGATAATTTCGGTGAAATACCGCCGGATGATTTTATGCCGCCGGAGGATGACGAATGACAACCGAAATTTGCGCAGTTAATTCCGATAGCCTTGCCGCGGCAAAAAAAATATTGCAGGGAGGAGGCGTCGTCGCCTTTCCGACGGAAACTGTTTACGGATTGGGTGGGGATGCACGCAATGATGAAGCGGTACAGCGAATTTACCAAGTGAAGGGGCGCCCGTCCGACAATCCATTGATCGTTCACATCCATTCCGAATTTGATTTGTCCTCCTTGGTTTACGATACGCCTTATGCTGGCAGATTGCGGCAGGCATTTTTACCGGGACCGTTGACGTTGGTCTATAAAAGCAAAAACAATGTAAGTAAACTTGTCTCTTGCGGATTAGATACGCTTGCGATCCGCGTTCCCGCTCATAAAGGGGCGCAAGAATTTTTAAGATATGTCGACATGCCGATCGCGGCGCCTTCGGCGAATCTTTCCAAGCATATCAGCCCGGTTTCGGCAGAACATGTATACAGCGATTTAAACGGAAAGATCCCCCTGATATTGGACGGGGGTATCTGTTCCGGCGGTATTGAGAGTACTGTGTGTGACGTAACGGGTGAATTTCCGGTTGTCTTGCGCGAAGGGCTCGTTTCAAAAGAAATGATAGAATCTGTAGCGGGAAAATGTGAAGTTTACAAATTTAAAGAGGGCGAACAGGCTCGTTCTCCCGGAATGCGCTATAAACATTACGCACCGCGCTGTGCCACGCGATTGTTCGAAGCCGGCCAAATAGAGGAGGCGAAAGAATGTTTTGCCGAAAATCATCGGATCGGAAAAAAGGTTTATGTTTTGTGCGAAGATCGGTTCAAAAGCAATTTTCCTTCCGACTATGTGTTAAATTTGGGCCGGACGGAATACGAGATCGCCGCGAATTTATATGCCGAACTACGCAAGGGCGAAGCCGTTGCCGATTTGATCATAGCAATTAAACCGGAAAAGAAAGACGGCATTATGGCGGGGGTCCTGAACAGGCTCAGCAAGGCCTGCGCAAACGAGTAAAATGAAAAGAAAGAAGGTTCTTTTTGTCTGCACGGGCAACACGTGCCGCAGCCCCATGGCGGAAGCGATTTTTCGTGCGGAAATCAAAAAGAGAAAAATTAAATATGTCGATACGGCTTCCGCAGGGATTTTTGCGCAAGGCAGCGAATCGATCAGTGAAAGCAGTGCCGCCTGTTTACGCTCGTTGAATGTCGATTTTTCGAAGTTTAAACCGCGGCAGCTCCGCCACAAAATGATCGAGTCAAGCTTTTTGGTCTTTTGCATGACGGCTGATCAAAAAGAATTGCTGAACGATTTTGAGAATGTATACGCAGTCAAAGACGTTTGCGGATTTGATATTCCCGATCCTTACGGAGGAGATATTGAGGCCTATCGGCGAACCGCCGACCTGATTTGTCGGGCTGTGGATATTATCATACAAAAATTTTTTTGCACGCAAATGAATGAATAGATTTGTTGCGGAATCAATTCAAATAATCATATTGGGAGAATGAACGATGAAAATTGCCGTAGCCTGCGATCATGGCGGAATTGTTTTAAAGCAAGTATTGCTCCGCTATTTGAATGAAAACGGATACGAAGTGGAAGATTATGGCACCGACTCTTGCGATTCTTGCGATTATCCGGATTATGCGCTTCCGGCCGCGGAAGCGGTAGCGAACGGTAAATGCGACAGAGGCATCCTGATTTGCAGCACGGGAATCGGAATTTCGATCGCCGCCAATAAAGTCCGAGGGATTCGCTGCGCACACTGCCATGATACCTATTCTGCAAAATATACCCGTTTTCATAACGACGCAAATATGTTGGCTTTTGGTCAAAAAATTATCGGCGAAGGGCTGATGCTTGAAATAGTCGATATATTTTTAAAGACGCCCTTTGAAGGCGGAAGGCATCAACGCAGGATCGATAAAATTACCGAAATCGAAAATAAATATTCTAATATAGAAAAATAATAATTATAAGGGGATAAATACAATGGCTAAAGTTTTTATAATGGATCATCCTCTCGTCCAGCATAAAGTAACAATGCTGCGAGATAAAAACACCAGCACCAAAGATTTCAGAGAGCTTGCGGAAGAAATCTCACTCTTAATGGCGTACGAAGTTACGCGCGATTTGCCGCTTGAAGAGGTCGAGGTTGAAACGCCTATTTGTAAGACTACTGCAAAAATGGTTTCGGGCAGAAGCCTTGGGATCGTTCCGATTTTGCGGGCGGGATTGGGCATGGTAAACGGCATGCTGAAACTTGTGCCGAATGCAAAAGTCGGGCATATCGGCTTGTATCGCGATCCGAAAACTTTAAAACCGGTCGAGTATTATTGTAAATTGCCCGCCGATGCGACAGACAGAACGTTGATCGTTGTCGATCCGATGCTGGCAACCGGCGGAAGCGCCAGCGCAGCCATCGGGTTTTTAAAAGACCGCGGCTGTAAAAATATTAAATTTTGCTGTTTGATCGCCGCTCCGCAAGGCTTGAATGTTTTGCAAAAAGCACACCCCGATGTCGATATTTTTATTGCATCGTTAGATGAAACGCTGAACGACCATGCTTACATAATCCCCGGATTGGGAGATGCGGGAGACCGCCTGTTCGGGACCAAATAATCGAGGCGATAAAATTCTATCTCCAATAAGGTAAGGGGGGGACGATTTATGAAAAAAGTTAAAAAAGCAGTTATTCCTGCCGCAGGATTCGGAACAAGATTTCTGCCCATCACGAAAGCCGTATGCAAAGAAATGCTTCCGATTGTCGATAAACCGACTTTGCAATATATTGTTGAAGAAGCCGTTGATTCCGGCATTGAAGATATTTTAGTTGTTACGGGCAGGAATAAAAAAATTTTAGAAGACTTTTTTGACTATACGCCGGAGCTTGACGCGCTGCTGGAACAAGACGGAAAAAAGGAATTTTTAGAAATTTCTCAGAAAATGGAAAAGCTCGTCAACATGTACTATGTACGTCAAAAGCACCCGACCGGGTTTGCCGATGCAGTCATGTATGCCAAAGCGTTTACCGGCGACGAACCTTTTGCGATATTGTTAGGCGACGATATCATCTATACGGACAGTTCTTTAAAACCGGGGATTCGTCAGCTCATTGACTGTTATTATGATACAGGAAAGCCGACCGTCGCCGTAATGAACGTAAATGACGACGATATCCCGAAGTATGCGAATATCCGCGGCAGAAATATCGCCGATGATCGCATCGACATAGATTTAATTGTCGAAAAACCGGCCGTTCAAGACAAATTTTCCAATGATGCGGTTATCGGCCGCTATGTTGTCGAAAGTGATATCTTTGATATAATTGTGCAGACGCCGCCGTCGCCGAAGGGGGAGGTTTATTTTACCGATGCCCTGCAGCTTTTGGCAAAACAAAACCGATTGATCGGCTGCCGTTTTGCTGGCAAGCGTTACGACGCAGGAAATAAACTCAAATATTTAGAGGCAAATGTCGAGTTTGCATTGCGCGACAAAAGTCTCGGAAAACAATTCCGTGAATATCTGCTGAATTTAGCCGAAAAACTGCGCTGAAAAGTTATGAAAATTCGCTTATACAATGCAAAAATCATGGCGTCTCCCTCGGAAAACATCTTTGACGGGGAAATTCATATAGACGGGGAAAGAATCGTTTACGTAGGAACAACGCGCAATGACTTTATGGCGGATCGAGAGATCGATTGCCGTAAAAATCTTTTGATGAGCGGCCTTTGCAATGCGCATACGCACGCGGCGATGAGCCTGTTTCGCGGCATAGCGGATGATCTTCCGCTGGAAGCTTGGTTATACGATAAAATTTTCCCTCTCGAAGAATTTCTTACTCCGGATGACGTTTACTGGGGGACCATGTTGCAAATAGCGGAATTTGTCCGAAACGGGATTACTTGTTTTGCGGATATGTATTTTTATCCGGACGCAGTGTACGCGGCGGCCCGGAACGCCGGGTTATGCTTAGCTCTTTGCTGTGGTTTAAGTTCGGAAAATTCCCGAGACGCATTGAAGGAAATTGAGAAATATTTCAATAAATACAGTACTATATCACGCAGAGTTCGTTATTTTCCAGGGCTGCATGCAGAGTATACGAGTGAAGAATCTTTAATAACCGCGGTTTCGGATTTTGCGGCTGAAACAGGGGCGCAGACGTATATTCATTTGTCCGAAACCTTAAAAGAGGTGGGCGATTGTACCGTGCGGCACAACGGTTTGACGCCGCCGCAATATTTGTATAAACTCGGTTTTTTCGATAACGGAGGTTTAGCGGCTCACTGCGTATATACAGATAAAGAAGATCTGGCTTTACTGAAGCAGTGCGGCGTTGTTCCCGTCATTAACGGGGGAAGCAATTTGAAATTAGCTTCCGGGATAGCGCCGGTCTACAGTATGCTGTACAGCGATATGAGCCCCGCAATCGGTACGGACGGGACGGCAAGCAACAATGCCTCTTCCATGTTTCGGGAAATGTATTTGTTTTCCTGCCTTCAAAAACATGCTATGAAAGATGCGGCAGCCGTTCCGGCTGAATCGGCTTTGCTGGCTGCAACTGAAAACGGCTATCGTGCATTGGGGTTCGAAGGCGGAAGTTTGCGAAAG
This sequence comes from uncultured Clostridia bacterium, assembly GCA_944368795.1. GTDB lineage: Bacteria > Bacillota > Clostridia > Christensenellales > Borkfalkiaceae > Borkfalkia. The sequence continues at coordinate 20,248 of CALVXE010000144.1, forward strand.
GGCAATTTTGCCGATATTGTTTTGATCGATTTGCATTCGCCGAATATGTATCCGCATTCCGATCATAAAAAAAGTTTGGTGTTTAGTGCCGACAACAGCAATGTCTTAATGACGATTTGCGGCGGAAATGTCGTTTACGATCAGGGGGAGTACCATATCGGCGAATCGCCGGAAACTATTTATCGAAAAAGCGAAGAATGCTTACGCAAATTACAAAAAAAGGCAGCAACTGAATGACGAATTTACGCGGAGGTCCGCTTTATGGATGATTTTTGGAATACGCTTACAGAAATCGGAAAATATTTTGTGGAAAATACGGGACTGGCAATCGTTCGCACGATTGCGTTCTTGGTTTTGGGCCTTGTTGTAATAAAGATCGTCCAAACGATTGTTCGCAGCGGTACTTTAAAGAGCAGCAAATTGGATAAATCGGCATCCACGTTTATTTATTCCGTTGTAACGGTCGTATTGTATATCGCATTGATCGTAGTTCTGATCAGTTCTTTGGGCTTTTCGACGGCCGGTATAATCGCCGGTTTTTCAGCCGTCGCGCTTGCCATTGCATTGGCGTTGAAAGACAGTTTGGCCAGCCTCGCGAACGGTGTGATCATTATTTTTACAAAGCCCTTTAAAAAAGGGGATTATGTTCAGATCGGCGAATATGACGGATTGATTCAAGATATTCGTTTATTCAATACAAAAATTCTGACATACGATAACGAAGAAGTAATCATTCCGAACAATGAAATTCTCAGCACGAAAATCATCAATTACTTTTCAATGCCTTTGCGTAGGGTTAAAATCGATTTTTGTGTTCCGTATGATACGGATATTGAAAAGGTCAAAAAAATTGTTCTGCAATGCGTCATAGACTATAAATATACCGTGCAGACTCCGGAACCAGGAGTCGTGATCGAAGATTTCGGCGAAAGTACGTTGCAGTTCAGCGCACGCGCGTGGGTTCCGTCCGAAAATTACTGGGATGCATTGTACGATCTGCGAGAATTATTGCTCGCTGCTTTGCGCGAACAGGGCATAAAAAAGCCTACGAATCGTCTTGAAGTAACATTGCAGCAAGGGCGCGAAGATGCTTCGGGTCTTGAAAAGGAGAGCGGCAAATGAATTCGGAACAGTG
>CALVXE010000145.1 GCA_944368795.1 uncultured Clostridia bacterium
ATAGGGAGAACGGGCTGTTTCGAAAACTGCCGAAGGGTTTTATCCTCGTGCAAAGAAAAACGCCGTATGTATCGAGACGAACAGGACTTGTATTGGCGGTGGACCTGGAGGCGTATTCATACGAAAAGGAAAGCGATGCGCCGATCCGAGCGACGGAACGCACGATCATGGAGAGGATCCCGCCGCGCCTGAAGATCCGTGAAGCTGCCGATTTAGAGTTCCCTCACACGATGCTGCTATATGATGATCCGGAAAATATAGTTCTACGTGCCGTGCAGAAGGATCTGCCTCCGCTGTATGATTTTGAATTGAATATGGGCGGCGGTCATATATCGGGACAGTTTATTGAGAATTATGAAGCGGTCTTGCAAGCGTTTGATCAAATCGTGCAAGACGACGGCCTTCTGTTTATGGTCGGGGACGGCAATCATTCGCTGGCTACGGCAAAGACGGCCTGGGAAAAGCTTAAGCCCACCCTTTCGGAGGAAGAGCGGAAAACGCATCCCGCCCGTTATGCTCTTTGCGAAGCGGTCAATGTACACGACGAAGGTATTTATTTTGAAGCGATTCATCGGGTCGTGAAAGGGGTGGATCCGCAAAAGTTTTTACATGCATTCAAGCCGTTCGGCCAGGGGAATGCGGTTATTTATGTAAAAGGGAACGCTTCACCGTTTGGCGTATCGGAAGATGTGCCCGAAGCCGTTGCGAAAGTAGACGAATACATACAGCGCTACATAGGTGAAAACGGCGGAAGCGTCGACTATATACACGGCGAAGAGGCGTTAAAAAAGCTTACGGCGGAAAACAGCGACTGTGTGGGGATTTGTCTTCCCAAAATGAATAAGGCGGATCTTTTTAGATATGTAAAAACGTACGGCAGTTTGCCGCGCAAGACGTTTTCTATGGGGGAGAGTGAAGAAAAAAGATATTACGTTGAGGGCAAGGAGATACGTTAATGAGCCTTACAGTTTGTAAATTCGGCGGTTCGTCTTTAGCAGACGGGAATAATATACAGCGCGTTGCCGATATTGTAGAAAACGATCCGGGCAGACGTTTTGTGGTCGTTTCTGCTCCCGGGAAAAGGTATTCGGGAGATATAAAAGTTACCGACCTTTTATACGAATGCTATAAAGAATGCGGGCAAAAGGGAAATTGTTCCGAGTCATTTGCCAAGATCCGGAAACGTTTTCGTTCGATTGTGGAAGAGCTCGGGATGGAAACTTTCGACATCGGAAGCATTCTTGACGAAACGGAAAAACAGATCGAAAAAAACAAAAGTGCGGATTTCGCTGCGTCGCGGGGCGAATATTTGAACGCACGGATTGTGGCCGCAAAATTGGGGCGTACTTTTGTCGATGCGAAGGATATCATTTTTTTTGATGCAAACGGCCAGTTTGACGAAAAGAAATCGTATCCGCTGATTGCCGAAGCCCTTGCCGATTGTCAGGGCGCGGTGATTCCCGGATTTTACGGTACAGATATTAACGGAAAGATCAAAACATTTTCAAGGGGCGGCAGCGATATCAGCGGCTCCATAATTGCGCGTGCCGTAAATGCGGATTTATATGAAAACTGGACGGATGTGAGCGGCTTTTTGGCCTGTGATCCCCGCATTGTCAATAATCCGCAAAAAATTGAGACGATTTCTTTTAAAGAATTGCGCGAATTATCATATATGGGGGCGAACGTGCTCCATGCGGATTCAATTTTTCCGGTCAGGAAGGGCGATATCCCCATTAAAATCAAAAACACATTTCGGCCGGAAGATGCGGGGACTTTGATTTTACCTTCAAAAAAATATGTTAAAAGCGGCAATATCGTAACCGGAATTGCGGGGAAGAAAGATTTTACGGTTATCTATCTGGAAAAATCCATGATGAATAGCGAAATCGGATTTGCCCGCAAAGTTCTCTCTGTGCTTGAAAAGGACGGTATTTGTTTTGAACACATGCCCTCCGGGATCGATACGCTCTCGCTTGTGATCGAAAGCAGGTATTTTTCGGAAAGCACGCTTGAAGAATTGATCGAACAATTGAAAGAAGCCGTAAAGCCCGATTATATTCACGCATTGGAAAATATTGCTTTGGTTGCAACGGTAGGGCATGGCATGGCATCCAATATCGGTACATCCGCACGGCTGTTCAATGCGCTTTCAGAGGCAAACATCAATATACGTATGATCGATCAGGGTTCCAGCGAAATCAACATTATTGTCGGAATCGACAATGCGGACTATGAAAGATGCGTCCGCGCTATTTATCGGGAATTTTTCGAATAACCTTCGTAAATCGGTATGAAGAATTTAATCATAAAAAAATCTGTGTATGCAGGAAGTTATTTTTTAATGGCTTTGCTGATAGAAGTCATCGCATTCAATGTGATCGGACTTGCAGTATTTCCTACATACTTTTGGTTGGATATTGCTATATTGTTTTTAATTACGGCGGTAATCTTTATACTGCCGTCTTTTACAATGCAAGCAACCGTAATTATGGTTCTCCTTTCATTGCAGGCATTGGTTTCAGTCGCAAACGAATCCTTATACAATATGAGCGGCTTCGTGTTCGATTTGAGCATGCTCAACCTTTTATATGAAGTAGGCGGCGTTTTTGATAACGATTTTATTAATCTGATCTTTTTGGTATTTTTGTGTTTTTTGTTGATTGCGGAAGGCGCGGTGCTGTTCGGAATGCGCAAATTTAAAGCGGGCGGACAATTCCGTTTGCAGTCCGTCGTCATGCTTTTGTTTGTGTTTTGCTTTGCATCCGGGTTATCGGTAACGACGTATTTTGTTCAAGCCGAAACATTTGCGACAGCCTCCGTCAATGATGAACTGTACCTCTATAAAGATGATGCGAATCTGTATGATACGCAATTTCTCGGGGCAAAGGCTTACCGCAAATTCGGCACTTTTGGATTTTACTATAAAAATATCGGGAATTTTATCAATGACGAGCCGATAGCGACCGATGAAAACGAGGGGGAACGTTATACTCAGCTTTCCGAATTTTTAGCGGACGGAACACTGAGTTCTTCATTGGAAGATCTTGACCTTACTGAGTATGGCGGCAATGCGAATATAAAAACAGGTTCTTTAAAGGGGCAGAATATTGTTTTGATCGTCATTGAATCGGGAGAATGGTATGCAATCAACAGTATGTATACGCCCACTCTTTATGCGCTTGCCAACCAAGGAATTGCATTAACACAGTATTATGCCAGAGATAAAACGAATCATTCGGAGGCGATCTCTGTTTTGGGAAGTTATCCGAGCGAGTTGACAAATTCAATTGCCCCTTCGATCAGTAATCCGGACGGACTTTTGGATCACAACTTTGCGTTTACGTTACCGAATATCTTGCAGCAAAACGGATATACGACAAATTATTTTCACGCAAATTCAGGCGAGTTTTATAAGCGAGGCAATACGTTTGCCGACCTGTACGGCTTTGACTACCAAACATTCAAAACGGATATGGACCGAATCGCCCGCTATGACGAGCCGGCGGATGTATATCATTTACTGCGCGACAGCGACGTCATTACGCAATATCTTTCCGAATTTACGAAAAAGGATACATCGGATTCAGCTTTTTTCACCATGATGATGACGATAACGAGCCATGGCGGATATGACGAGTTGATCGATTTGGGCGACTATTCGGCCGCTATGAGCGAAAGCGAGAAAGCTGAATTTACTGAAAAATGCTCTCTGCACGGAATGGAGCTGTATTACGAAAGGATTGAAGATTTTCCTTCCTCGGAATCGTTTATTGAAGGGACGATGGATTATATTCCGGAAAAGTATGATGAAGAGGGTGATTTGTCGGAAATTTATCTTCGATATAAACGGTATCAGGCAACGATCATGGATTTAGATGTCGGAATCAACCGATTGATCCATGAACTGCAGTCTTCGGGTGAATTGGAGAATACTACATTTGTTTTTTATTCCGACCATTCGGCGTACTACTCCGAACAGAATTATGCAATGAAGGGTATTCAAAAAGGTGCGCAGTGGGATACGTCTTTATATAATATTCCCTTCTTTTTTTGGTCGGGGAGCTGTATGGATCTGTCGGTAGACTCCGAATTATATACGGGTATTCAATACGAAGGCGGATCTTATTATTATGACGTTTCGCATAATTCGGCGGGAGAAAGTTGCGGAGGCCTTAAGATTACGAAGTTCTGTAATTCATTCGATATATTGCCTACACTTTTAGATCTTTTGGGTTATGATTTTAACGGCAATTTGTACCAGGGTGTGAGCGTTTTGGATGCGCAAGAATCCGTGTTTGTCAGCCGTGAATCCGGATTGTTCAACAGTTATATTTATACGGACGGAGATTATGTATATTTAAAGGCGGTCGAGCAGGGCTCAGCAATTGTATCGGCTGACGGGGAGATTCGCTTTGCGGGCAATACGGTTACTATCCAATCGGCGGAAGGTCTTAAAAACTTTGATGCGGATGAGATCAAACAATATCTTTACAATGAGAACGGATATATAGTGTATAATTTAGACGCCGTATTGACGGATGAAGAACAGACGAATATGGATAACCGAGCGATGCTTTCCGAAAGCGTCAATGCGTTTTTAAAAGCGACCACGGCCTATTATGAAAAACAAAATTATCTTGAAATCATGTATGCGATAGACTATTTTAAAACAGCGGATATTAGTGATTATGTTTTCAGCATACAATAAAACAAGCAGAGCCCGTACAGATTTGTACGGGCTCTGCTTGTATAGCGCCCACCCGCGACTATCGCGGGTGGGCGCTATACAAAAAAAGAAACCGATTTATCGGTTTCTCTCTCGTTGGGGTGTTCGTATACCCCTGTTATGGTGCCGGTGGTGGGACTCGAACCCACACGCCCTCACGGACAACAGATTTTGAGTCTGTCTCGTCTGCCAATTCCAACACACCGGCATACTATTTTTCCGGCACGACTTGCCCGCGATGACGACAGAAGATATTATAATATAACTTTAGCAGATTTGCAAGCGATTTTGCCTTGATACAGAGCGGAAATTGAAAAAATCCCTGTCAAAAAACACATAAATAATGGATGAAAAACAAAAAAGCGCAAAAGTTTACCGATCCATATTGCGCACTAAACCGATCACTTTTCCTAAAATCGTCAGTTGATCTACGATGATATCGGCCATGCTTTCATTTTCAGGATGCAAGACGAAATGATCTTCCTTTTTATAAAAGCGTTTTACCGTAGCGCTGTCATCGATTAACGCGACGACGATATCGCCGTTTTCGGCGGTTTCCTGTTTGCGGACGACGATTTTATCGCCGTCAAAAATCCCCGCATCGATCATGCTGGTACCTTGAACGTTAAGCATAAACAGATCCGAACCGGAAAAACTTCCGGCGGGGAAAGAGTAATAATCCTCGTAATTTTCGTACGCGAAAATCGGCTGGCCCGCTGTTACGGTACCGATCAGGGGAATGTTCACGGAAGACTTCTTTTTAAAATTGACGGCTCTGTTTTTATTGGGGGATTTAGAAAGAAAACCTTCCTCCGTCAATTTTTCGATATAATAATAGGCGGATGCCGTAGATTTTATATTCAGCTCCGAACAAATTTCACGCACCGTGGGGGAATAGCCGAATTCGGCATTATATTCGTTTATAAAATTCAATACCGCCTGCATTTTTAATCTGCTGCTTTCCGACATGTCTTTTCCTCCTTAGCAATATTATATCATATTGTTTCCCATAATGCAAACAAATGTTTGTAAAATTATTTGATTTTTTTTAATTCCTGTGATATACTCATGATAGAAAATTTTTACGGAACGGTACGGCAATGGAAACACAAAAATGTGTATTATATGACAGAGATTGTATAGGCTGTTTGGAATGTGAAGTGTGCGATTTGGATCCAAATAAAATATGCGACAATTGCGGAAAATGTTTGGATATACGCGATTATGCGACGATTAAAATCGATCGAATTGTTTCAGACAAGAAATCGGAATAAGATTGCGATTTTGCGCGGCAATTTTAGTAAAATTCTTTACTTTTTATCCCGTGCGTGATATAATAAACAAAAACAAAAGTCGGAGGCTTTGTATGGCGGAACTGAAATATGAAATTGCCGAAAAACTCGGAGTTTTGGGTGAAACGGGAAACGGGTGGACAAAAGAATTGAATCTTGTCAGTTGGAACGAAAGGGAACCTGTTTACGATATTCGTACATGGAATGAAAGTCATGACCGTATGGGGAAAGGCATAACCTTTTCACAGGACGAAATCAAATCGCTGAAAGATTTGCTCAATCAATTAGATATCTAAAAAGTGAAAGGGGCGGCTGTCGGTTGCGCCCCTTTTTATAGCTTAAGACAGAATTTTAAATTTTTACGGGAGAGACAGCAAAAATGTCAGATACGAGCGTATACGAGAATCCATTGCTCAGCCGTTATGCAAGCAAAGAAATGGCTGAAAATTTTTCCGATGATAAAAAGTTCAGACTTTGGCGCAGATTGTGGATTGCTTTGGCTGAAGCTGAAAAGGAGCTCGGGTTAAATATAACGGACGGGCAGATCGCCGAAATGAAAAAATTCTCAGACGACATCAATTATGAGGATGCGCGCCGTTTTGAGAGTGAGGTGCGCCACGATGTTATGGCTCATGTAAAAGCATTCGGAAAACAGGCGAAATCAGCCGAACCGATTATCCATTTGGGGGCCACTTCCTGTTATGTAACGGACAATGCCGAGATTATCGTTATCGATAACGCGTTAGATATTATCCTGAAAAAACTTGTCAATGTGATGGACAAGCTGAAAAATTTTGCTCTCCGCTATAAAAGTCTGCCTACGCTCGGCTTTACGCATTTGCAGCCGGCGCAGCTGACTACGGTCGGGAAGCGCGCGACCCTTTGGCTTTCAGATTTGGAAATGGATTATTACAATTTGATAAATCTGAAAAATTCGGTCAAACTGCGCGGCGTTAAAGGGACGACAGGTACGCAGGCTAGCTTTTTAGATCTTTTCAACGGCGACGGTAAAAAAGTCAAAGAGCTTGAAAAATTGGTCGTTTCCAAGCTCGGGTATTCCAAAGTATTCGGCGTAACCGGGCAGACATATCCTCGTAAATTCGATTATAATGTGCTATGTGTCCTTTCACAAATAGCACAGAGCTGTTATCGTTTTTCAAACGATATTCGCCTTTTGCAGCATATGAAGGAGGTTGAAGAACCGTTTGAAAAGCATCAGATCGGTTCGTCGGCTATGGCTTATAAACGCAACCCCATGCGCAGCGAGCGGATGGGCTCTTTGGCCCGGTATGCCCTCAGCCTGCCGATCAATGCGGCCGTAACGGCATCGACGCAATGGTTCGAGCGTACGCTTGACGACAGCGCCAATAAGCGAATCGTTATAGCGCAGGCCTTTTTGACGGTGGATGCAATTCTTAATCTTTATCTGAATATTTCCGAAAATCTTGTCGTATACGAAAAAGTTATATCCAAACATATTGCGGCAGAACTTCCGTTTATGGCGACAGAAAATATAATGATGGAATGCGTGAAGGCAGGCGGCAATCGTCAGGAATTGCATGAGCGGATTCGCGTTTTGTCTATGGAAGCCGCAAAAAACGTAAAACAAGAAGGGAAAGAGAATAATCTTATCGAGTTGATTCGCAAAGATGTAATGTTCAGACCCATATGGGACCGCTTGGACGGCATATTGGAGGCAAAAAACTTTATCGGCCGCAGCAGCGATCAAGTCGATGAATTTATCAGCGAAGAGATCGATCCCATTTTACAAAAGCACGGAAAAGAACTTGGGATCAGCGGAGACGTTCGCGTATAATGCGGCGCTGTAAATTGAGGTATATTGAAGATTAAAATTTTCGGCAGGCCGGCTTAAATATTTGACAGCAGCCTGCCGATTGCTATATAATTTGCAAAAATCAGAGAATACTAACAAAAAACCAAAGCAGTCATAACGGTTAAGAGGAGCGGAATGCTTGAATTAAAAGATATTTCATATTCTGTAAGAGACGAAGTGCACGGAAAAAGACAGGCAATATTAGATCATGTGAATTTGACTTTTGACGACGCGGCGATCAGCGTGATAACAGGGCCGAACGGAAGCGGTAAGTCTACATTGATCAAGATTTTAATGGGATTCGAGAAACCTACAACGGGAAGGATATTGTTCAACGGCGAGGACATTACGGCGCTTTCCGTTACGGAGCGGGCGCGAAAGGGGTTTACGATCGCGTTCCAGCAGCCGGTGCGTTTCAAGGGAATCACGGTTAAAAAATTGCTTGAAATAGCCTGCGGCAAAAAAATGGATACGGAGGGTATGTGCGATTGCCTTTCTTCGGTGGGATTGTGCGCCCGTAATTATATTGACCGCACGGTAGACGGAACTCTTTCGGGAGGCGAATTGAAGAGGATCGAGCTTGCTACGGCAATCGCAAAAGGCGGAGACGTATATCTGCTCGATGAACCGGAAGCCGGGATCGATTTATGGAGTTTTGAAGACCTCGTAAAAATATTTGACCGTCTGCGGGATAAAACCGTTATTATTGTCAGCCACCAACAGCGTATTCTCGATACTGCCGATAAGATCGTTCTGTTTGATAACGATAAACTGATCAGCGCAGGGCGCAAAGAAGAGATGTTTGAAAAACTTTCGCAGCGCCCCGCTTTGTGTTGGAGAAACATTAAGGAGAATGAGTATGGACAAAACGGATGAAGCATTGCTGGATACGATTGCCGATCTCCACGGGATACCGGAAGGAAGTTTTAATATTCGTAAAAACGGTAAGCTGCTTGCGCGCAATTCCGGAACGGATATTGAAATCGTTTCTAAAACGGATAAAGACGGGATCGATATTATCGTCAAACCGAATGTAAAGAATAAATCGGTCCATATTCCCGTACTTTTAACCGTCGGAGATTTTCGGGATACGGTTTATAATGATTTTTATATCGGCGAAAATGCGGATGTAACGATCATTGCCGGTTGCGGCATTCATAACGATGCCTGCGGAGACGCGGAGCATGACGGGATTCATTCTTTTTATTTGTCAAAAAACGCGAAAGTCCGTTACGTTGAAAAACATTACGCTTCGGGAAGCGGGAGCGGTAAAAAAGTTTTTGATCCCGTTACAAAAATCTATTTAAAAGAAAATTCTTGCTTTATTTTGGAATCGACGCAGTTGGGCGGGGTAACTTACACAAATCGTAAAACGGTTGCATCGGTCGGAAAAAATGCGCAGCTTCTTGTGAAAGAAAAAATTCTTACCGACGGTGAAGAGCGGGCCGCTACAGATTTCAAGATCAGATTAAACGGAAAAAACAGCCGTGCGGACGTTGTCAGCCGCAGTGTGGCAAAAGGAAAATCTTTGCAAAAATTTCAGTCGGATCTGATAGGGAAAAATGAATGCTTCGGGCATGTGGAGTGCGACGGGATCGTTTTGAATGATGCTCGCATTATTTCGACTCCGAAAATAGACGCCGTAAGCCCGGAAGCGAGCCTGGTGCACGAAGCGGCTGTCGGAAAGATAGCGGGCGAACAGTTGCTCAAACTGATGAGTCTGGGATTAACGGAACAGGAAGCGGAAAATACCGTAATACAAGGATTTTTAAATTAATGAGAAAAGGCATCCCATTTCGGATGCCTTTTTCACAAGCAAAAAAAACAGGGAATATACTATAAGGAGGTCTTTTACGGAGGAAATACGTTTTGGATTGGCTGATGCATCAGCCTTTTTGGCTGCAGGCTTTTTTTGCTACTTTGTTTACGTATCTGATGACCGCGGCAGGTGCCTCGTTTGTTTTTATATCAAAAAAATGCAGCGAAAAAATATTAAATTTAATGCAGGGAACGGCCGCGGGTATTATGATTGCGGCGAGCTTTTTTTCGCTGTTGCTACCGGCCAAAGAACGCTTGGAAGGCGTTTCGGCGAGTTGGATTGCAGCGTGCATTCTTGCGATCGGATTTGCGGCCGGCGGTGCCTTTATCTTGCTTTCAAACGCGGGAATGGCCAAACTGAAAATTTTTTCAGAAGACAAAAAACGCAGCGGAGCGCTTACTTGTTTTGCCATTACTCTTCACAACATTCCCGAAGGATTTGCGGTAGGAGTTGCGTTCGGCTCTTTGACGGGAGAATACAGCGCTTGGATTTCTGCGGTAATGCTTGCGGTCGGTATCGGCATACAGAATTTTCCGGAAGGATTATGTGTCTCTCTGCCTTTGCGCAAACAGGGATTTAGTGCGCCGAAAGCTTTTTTCTTCGGCCAGTTTTCCGGATTCGTCGAGATTATCGCCGGCGTATTGGGAGCTCTTGCAGTGGGGTTGATTTCGACGCTGCTCCCTTGGGCGCTCGCTTTTTCCGCCGGAGCAATGATTGCTGTGTCTTGCACGGAATTGATACCTTCTTGTGTTTCGGAAGGTAAAACGACCGCTGTGTGCGGAGTTACATTCGGATTTTCTCTGATGATGCTCTTAGATTTGCTGTTAGGTTAAATTTTTACGGCACATGTATAATCTTTGCCGAAACGTCAATAATCAACAGTATGGAAAATTCGATCAAAAAAAGTTCGCCTGCAAAAACTGTGGCAACAGAGCAGAAAACAAACGGAAATTTGAAAAAAACGATTATAATTATCGGCGCTTCTTCCGGAATCGGTTATGAAACCGCACTGCGCCTTGTCGGCAGGGGATTTAACGTCGTAAATATTTCGCGGACACCCTGCGCGCTGGCTCGCGTAAAAAATTATGCGGCGGATGTAGCGGCAGGGGATACGCTGGAAAAGGCGATCCGCCAAATTGCCGCCGAAACGGAAAACCTTTACGGATTGGTGTATTGCGCCGGATTTTCAATGGCAGCCCCGATCGAGTATGCGGATGAAAAAGACTACCGCTATTTATTTGAGGTGAATTTTTTTGGCGCCCTGCGGGCAATAAAAAGCGTTATTCCTTATTTAAAGAAAAGGGGCGGAAGAATCGTTTTGGTCAGTTCAATGGGCGGTACCTTTCCGATTGCGTTCGACAGCTTTTACAGCAGTTCGAAAGCGGCGGTAGATATGCTTGTAAAGAGCGCCGCCATAGAGCTTGATCCGTACAATATTCGGGTAAGTTCCGTACAGCCGGGGGGAACGTCCACCGGGTTTACCTTTAAGAGGAAAATTTACGGCGATGAAGATAATCACGAATATGCGGCAAAAGTAAAACGTGCAGCGGCTGCACTTGCAAATATGGAGCAGGGCGGGATGAGCGCCGGAGAGGTTGCCCGTGAGGTCGTTGAAGTGCTTTGTAACAAAAAACCGCCTTTGGTATTGCAGTGCGGCGGGTGGAATAAATTTTATGCGGCGGCTGCAAGAAGAATATTGCCGGAGAGAACTGCTCAATATATCAATAAAAAAGCATATAAGCAATAAAAAGGCGCGGATTTCCGCGCCTTTTTATTGTTAGGCCTGAAGGCCGATATTTTCAAATACTGTGCATCCTCCGTTGAAAAAATGTGCCGAAGCGTTAAAACCGCAGGTAACTCCTTCAAAGCTACCTCATGGCACACCAACAAATCCGCTTAGTGCTGCTATATCCCTATCCTGACACGGTTCACGGCAGTTCGTTGCATAAGACCTTGCGATCAACATCCCTTACGGAGCGCGGCCTTCCACACACTAGTCCGAAGGAGGCGTTCGGTTCTGCTATAGCGGATTGCAGATACAGGGCACCGCTAACTCCCCACCTAGCACAGCTCTATTATTTTATACTAATTTTCAAATATTTGCAACTGATTCAGCTGAATTATTATGTAAAATTATGGGAAAGAATCGCAGATAGCAGGAAAGGCTAAGGATTTCGTAACGAAATTTTCTGCTAAAAAGACTTCTTCATCGATAAAAAAATTTTGTTATCGCGGAAAAAACGATTCTTTTTCCTGTTGCTTTCTTATAGAAAAAAATATTTTTGAATATGTTTTATCAAATCGTTGACAAATCATAAAAATGCTTTAAAATAGTACACGAAAAATAAAAACGGATTGAATGCCATGAGTGTATTTTTTTACGGCATGCGGTTTTGGAAAAAGCATGTTCCGTGCGCGGTGCTCTGCCTGCTGATGGGCTGGGTCGGAATATTGCTGGAGCTGGCTTTGCCTCTTTTGAGCGCTCTGTTTGTCGATTATCTTTTGAATTACGATCCGAACGCCGTAGCGGACGGGAATCTGTTTGCGTTTCTTGTGGACGGCAAATTCGGCGCGCCTGAAACATGGAGATTATTCGGTTCGATAACGATTGTTTTCGGTTGTTTCTTATTGCTGCGCGAAATTTTGATTTATACGCGCAACGTCCTTTTTCAGTGGAACGGGCTCGAATTGGAAAACGAGCTGCGCGATATTACCTATAAAAAATTGGTGGAACTTGATAGCTCTACCGTGTCCGAATATAATACTGGCGAACTTTTAACGACTTTATCGGCAGACATCATTACCTTTAAAGAAATGTATAGCCGTGTCTTGCAAAATCTCGGCGACAGTTTCTTTGTTATTGTTTTTTCCAGTGTGATTTTAGCGATAAACAGTGCCTATATGCTGATCATTCCGCTGGTAATAGCTCCGATTTTAATATTTTCTCTTATAAAATATACGAAAGCCGCACGGCGCGTTTCTACGGCAATTCGTGGTTGCAACGCGGATATGAATCTGTGTGTGCAGGAAAATATCAATGCCGTTCGGCTCATCCGCTCTTTTGCGAATGAAGAGTATGAAGAGAATAAATTCGATAAAGTAAATCAAGCACTTCGCAAATCGTATTGGGATCAGGTGGATGTTTCCGCAAAGTATGGCTTGATTTTTAACGTAATCAGGCAGATCGCTTATATTGCTACGATCGCGATAGGCACGCTTATGGTGCTTTGGGGCAGATTTTTGGTCGGTATTATGACGGCATGCGTAACATATGTGCAAAAGATCATGGATCATCTGACCCAAATCAGCAACAATGTATACCAGCTGCAATATGGTTTGGTTTCAGGAGGTCGGATCATGGATTTCCTTGAACGCCGAACTAAAATTCCTGAATCGGAGCATCCTGACAAAATCCGAACAGTCCCCAATCTCGAAATGAACGATGTGTCCGTTACAGAAGACGGGAAACCTCTTTTAAAGCATATCAATCTGAGTATTCCGTACGGCAAAAAGATCGGCATAATGGGCGGTACAGGATCGGGCAAAAGTGTTTTGCTGAAATCGTTGGTACGCATCTATGATGCAACGGAAGGCTCGATTACTCTAAACGGCAAAGATATCCGTGAGTATGAATTGGATGATCTGCGCAATGAATTCGCATATGTTTTTCAAGACGTATTTCTCTTTTCGAACACGATCGATGCAAACATAGCCTTTTACGCGCCGGACATCGATAAAGAGACGGTTCGCCGCGTCGCCGAACAAGCGCAGGCACACCGGTTTATTGAAGGGTTGCCGCAGGGATATGAAACGATTGTCGGCGAAAAGGGATTGGGACTCTCCGGAGGACAAAAACAGCGCGTTTCCATTGCGCGCGCATTGCTGAAAAACGCGCCGATTTTAATATTAGATGATGCATCCAGCGCGTTGGACGCGATTACGGAGCGCAAGCTGATGGCCAGTATAAAGGAGAATTATCCCGACCATTCTATTTTAATTGCCGCGCATCGAGTGTCCAGTATTGCCGATTGCGATGAAATTCTCTATATGCAAGACGGAGAAATTATCGAGCGCGGTACTTTTGAATCCTTAATGAAGGCAAACGGAATGTTTGCCGAAATCTATCGGTTGCAGACGTCGGAAGCGGAAGAAGAGGCCGCAATTTCGGATGCGGGTTCCTGTTCGGAAGAGGAGGGACTGCTATGACGCAGAGAAATACATATTTTCAGGATGAGATTGTCGAGCAGGAAAAAATTGACGTCAAAAATTTAAAAAGATTGTTGCGCTACGCGGTGCCGCATAAAAAGCTTTTGGCATTTGTTCTCGTGGTAATGCTTCTTGCCGTCGTAGCCTCCATGATTACGCCGATTTTGCTTCGCTATATCATCAATTCCGTAATTCCAAACTCCGATTATAAAGCATTTTATTTAGCTCTCGGAGGATTCGTCCTGTGCGGTTTGGCAGAAATCATAATAACGTTTTACCAGCAAAAGAGTTTAGGACGGATGGGGCACGGCATCATTGCCGATATTCGCCGCGATATATTTTATAAGCTTCAGGCTTTGCCGTTTGATTATTTTGATAATCGCCCTGCGGGCAAAATCGTTGTTCGCGTTACCGATTATATCAACGAGCTTTCGGAATTTTTTACGAATTATTTGATGAATTTCATCATGAATATCGTTAAAATTGTCGTCGTAACGGTTTTTATGCTGGTTCAAAGCCCGTTTCTTACGCTCGTTGTATATTCTGCGATCGTTCCGCTGACGGTCGGAGTATTTCTTATCCGGAAAGCGATTCGAAAACTTTTTCGCGCGCATCGCGCCAAAGTGTCCAACCGCTCTGCGTTTATTGTCGAGTCGATCATGGGCGAAAAGATAATTCAAAATTATAACCGCACCGTTTACAATGAAAACGTGTATCACGATTTACAGCAAGACAGTGCCAAGACATGGCTGAATATCGTGAAACGCAACGAATTAAATACTCCGGTTGTCGAAATTTTTTGGAATTACGGCACAATTATGCTATATGCCGTCGCCTTTATGTTGATGCAGACCGGCATGATGGGTGTTGATACGGGAACCGTTGTAGCATTTCTCAGTTATATGGGGCTCTTTTCGGCTCCGCTTACGCAGCTTTCAGCCATAATTCAAAACCTTGCGCAAGTATCGGCAAATCTTGAAAGGATTTTTGAAACGATCGACGCCCCGGCTTTGATCGCCGATAAAGATAACAGCATTGAACTTGGGAAGGTGGAAGGCAAAATCGATTTCGACGACGTAACATTTTGTTACGAAGAAGGATTAAATGTCCTGGAACATTTCGATTTGCACGTGCGGCCGGGGGAGAGCATTGCACTGGTCGGACCGACAGGCGCGGGCAAAACGACGGTCATCAATTTATTGACGCGCTTTTACGATGTAAAGGAAGGAAGCGTTAAGATTGACGGTGTGGATGTCAGAGATATCAAACTGAAGTCTCTGCGGAATAAGGTCGGTGTTTTGATGCAGGATCCTTTTATTTTTAAAGGTACGGTCATCGAAAATATACGCTACGGTCGGCCGGATGCGACAGATGAGGAATGCATTGCCGCGGCAAAGACGATTTTTGCGGATAAATGTATCGAACGCCTTCCGAACGGCTATTATGAGCAATTGGCAGAACGAGGCGAAGGCCTTTCCTCCGGCGAAAAGCAGCTTATAAGTTTTGCAAGGATCATTGTTAAAAATCCTTCCGTCATTATATTGGATGAAGCGACGAGTTCGATTTCCTCCGATACGGAAAAATTAATTCAGGAAGCATTGGAAGTGATGCTGCGGGGAAGAACATCGTTCATCGTTGCCCACCGCCTGTCGACGATTCGCAACAGCGATCGGATCTTGTATATCGCCAATAAAGGGATTGCAGAAGAGGGCACGCACGAGCAATTGCTGAAGCAGCATGGATTGTATTATAATCTTTATAAAAATTTAAATTGTTAGGAGGAGATGTTATGCCGCATATTTCGGTAAAAATGTTGGAAGGAAGAAGCGAGGAACAGAAAAAACGTCTCGCTGCCGCACTCGTCAAAACGCTTACCCAGGAACTGCACTGTTCCGAGCATTATGTAACCTGCACGGTTGAAGACTTCACGGCGCGCGAATGGCAGGATGTTTTTCAAAAAGAAATAACGGAAAAACCGCAGAGTAAAATTTATAAAAAAGCGGAATACGATCCGAAAGATTTGTTATAATAAATTTACACGGAGGTTATTGGAATGGCGGAAGGATGCTCGCACGATTGCGAGAGTTGCGGTGAGAATTGTGCCCAACGAGATATGCATAAAAAACCGCACGAGCTGAGCAACATAAAAAAAGTGATCGGTATTGTCAGCGGTAAAGGCGGAGTCGGCAAATCGTTGACTTCGGCGCTGCTTGCTGTAACTGCGCAGCGCAACGGGTTTAAGACGGCAATCATGGATGCGGATATAACCGGCCCGTCGATCCCGAAAATGTTCGGAATTTCTGAAAAGGCGATGGGGACAGACATGGGGATATTGCCGGTCATGAGCAAGACCGGCGTTGAGATCATGTCTATGAACGTATTGCTGGAAGATGATTCCGAACCTGTAATTTGGCGCGGTCCGGTAATAGCGGGCGCGGTTTTGCAGTTTTGGACAGACGTGATATGGAACGATGTAGATTATATGTTCGTGGACATGCCGCCCGGCACAGGCGATGTTCCGCTGAGCATTTATCAGTCGATACCGCTCGACGGGATCATCATCGTTTCGACGCCGCAGGAACTTGTTTCGATGATCGTTCAAAAAGCCGCGAATATGGCGGAAAAGATGAACATACCGATTTTAGGGCTGGTTGAAAATATGAGCTACGTAACTTGCCCGGATTGCGGAAAAAAGATCGAAATATTCGGTGCCAGCCATGCGAAAGAATTGGCGGATATGTT
>CALVXE010000146.1 GCA_944368795.1 uncultured Clostridia bacterium
AGGAGAAAAGAGCTATGAAAAATTTCGAAAAGTATACGAAACAATATTTTCTGCCGCCCGTGAAGTGCATGGATTGGGCGGAAAAAGACAGCGTCGAAAAGGCGCCCGTATGGTGCAGCGTCGATCTTCGCGACGGCAATCAGGCGCTGATCGAACCGATGAGCCTCGAGCAGAAAGTCGAATTTTTCAAGCTGCTTTTGAAAGTAGGCTTTAAGGAGATCGAGGTAGGCTTCCCCGCCGCGAGCGATACGGAATATACGTTTCTGCGTACGCTCATTGAAAACGATCTGATTCCCGATGACGTTACGGTTCAGGTCTTGACGCAGGCGCGCGAGCATATCATCCGCAAGACGTTCGAGGCAATCAAAGGGGCGAAGAACGTCATCGTGCACGTCTATAATTCGACTTCCGTAGCACAGCGGGAGCAGGTGTTCAAAAAAGATAAGGCGGCCATTTTGAAAATCGCGGTGGAAGGTGCCAAACTTTTGAAACAGCTCACCGATGAAGCGGGGGCAAAGTACCGTTTTGAGTACAGTCCGGAAAGTTTTTCGGGCACCGAGCCGGAATATGCGCTGGAAGTATGCAATGCCGTGCTCGACGTATGGCAGCCCACGGCGGACAGAAAAGCGGTCATCAATATACCTACGACGGTGGAAAACGCGATGCCGCACGTATTTGCGCAGCAGTGCGAATATATATCCAAAAATCTGAAATACCGCGAGAACGTGCTGTTGAGCCTGCATCCGCATAACGACCGCGGATGCGGGGTCGCTACGGCGGAAATGGGCCTTTTGGCGGGGGCGGACCGCGTTGAAGGGACCTTGTTCGGAAACGGCGAGCGCACGGGCAACGTCGATATCGTTACTCTCGGCATGAATATGTTCTCGCAGGGCGTCGATCCCGAGCTCGATTTTTCCTTTATGCCGGAAATATGCGCAAAGTATACCGAATATACGCAGATGGAGGTCTCTCCCCGCCAGCCGTATGCGGGTGCTCTCGTGTTCGCGGCGTTTTCCGGGTCGCATCAGGACGCGATCGCCAAAGGGATGCAGTGGAGAAAGGAGCACAAGATGCCGCATTGGAACGTCCCTTATCTTCCCATCGACCCGACAGACGTCGGCAGGGAATACCAGACGGACGTTATCCGCATCAACAGCCAGTCCGGGAAGGGCGGCGTAGGCTATATTTTACAGGAAAATTACGGACTGAACCTTCCGCCCAAATTCAAAGAGGCGATGGGGTATGCCGCCAAGGGCGTTTCCGACAGGACGCATAAAGAACTGAAGCCTGCGGAAGTGTATAAAGTATTCGTGGATGAATTCGTGGAGAACCGCCGCGTGTTCGATATTCCCGAATGCCATTTCAAGCAGATCCCCGAAGGCATTACGGCAACGGTAACCGTTATGCAGAAGGGAAAAACGTCCGATATCGTAGCGGACGGCAACGGGCGGCTGGATGCCGTAACCAACGCGCTGAAAAAATACTTCGGGGTGGACTTTGTTTTAACGACCTATGAACAGCACGCCATGAGCGAAAAGTCCGATTCGAAGGCCCTTTCCTTTGTCGGGGTAGAGCAAGAAGGGAAATTTTATTGGGGCGCGGGAGTAGACGAAGATATTATTCAATCTTCCATCAATGCGCTCGTTTCCGCGCTCAACAATTATATGGAAAAATAACGCGATTCGATCCGCCGCCGATAAAAACGGGCGGCGGATTTTCAGATCACAGCATATGGGAGGAAGGTATGCAGTTTCAATATTATATGCCGGTTCGCATCGTCTGCGGGGAAGATTGCGTTCGGAAAAATCATGAAATGTTTGCGCAGTTCGGGCGGTGCGCTCTGATCGTTACGGGAAAGAGTTCTGCAAAAAACGGGGCTCTCGATGATGTAAAATTTGCCCTTGCGCAGAACGGGCAGGGGTATGCGGTTTATACCGATGTTCCCGCGAACCCTACGGTCGCCTGCGTGCAGGCGGGCGCGGAAGAGGCGCGACGGATCCGCGCGGATTTCGTCGTTGCGATCGGCGGAGGATCGCCGATGGATGCCGCAAAGGCAATCGCCGTGTTGGCAAGGCAAAACGCCGAAGAGGGGATATTTTCGCATGCGATCGGAGAGGACGTGCTGCCGATGCTTCATATTCCGACGACGGCCGGAACAGGCAGTGAGGTTACGCAGTATTCGATTCTGACGAACGATGAAAAGCAGACAAAGACCAGCATTTCCGCTCCTTCTCTCTTTCCGAAAATTGCATTTTTGGACGGAAAATATATGAGTTCCCTTTCCAAGGAGATAACCGTGAATACGGCGCTCGATGCCGTATCGCATGCGGCGGAGGGGATCCTTTCCGTTCGGGCGGGCGCTCTTTCCGATGTGCTTGCGCGGGAAAGTCTGAAAATAGTATTCGGGGAATACCCGGCCCTGCTTTCCGGGGAATTTACGTCGGAGTCGCGCAGTAATCTCCTTTACGGGGCGACCCTTGCCGGCATGGTGATCGCCAATACGGGAACGACGCCCGTGCACGGAATGGGATATTCGCTCACCTATTTTCGAGGCGTTCCGCACGGCAGGGCAAACGGGTTGCTTTTGCCCGCATTTTTACAGGAATGTGAAAAATCGGTTCCCGAACGCGTCCGCATGATCTGCGATGCGCTCGGTATGGGAACAGAGGCGTTTTCAGAGAAGGTGGCCGCACTGCTGGGAGACAGGGAACGCTTTTCGGAAGAGGAACTGCGCGATTATGCACATCGCGCTTCCTTGAACAAAAATATTAAAAATTGCTGTGTTTACTTTTCGGAAGAAAGGCTGCTCGCCGTGCTTTGCCGCGCGTTAGGGCGCCGAACGCGTTGATTGAGTAATGAAATAATTATATCGGAATAACTCGAAAATTGTAATTTTGACGCAAAAAGTCGAATACGTTTTTGAGAAAATGAACCAAAAGCCTTGCAATGTGCTTGAATTGATGATATAATAAAGCAAAATTTGAAGACATTGGCGGGAGGTGATGGTTTATGGGTCTTCTTTCGATTTCTGCTTTTTTTGCGGATTTGCGTGAGACGCCGACTTTGATCGTTTATTTGTGCATTGCGGTCGTTGCAGTCGTTGCGGTGATTTTTTTGATCGTTTTGCTCTGTTGGCCGTTTAAGCTTACGCTGCATTTGGGCGACGGAAAAACGATAAAAGAAAAACATCCCGGATTTAAAACGGTAGAATTGGAAGAGCCGAAAGCGAAGGAAGGGTATTCCTTCGGCGGTTGGTATGCCGACGAGGAATGTACGAACCCGGTCGGAAAAGTATTCCGCATGCCGATGCGGGGCGCTTCTTTGTATGCGAAGTGGATAAAGACGGAGCAAGAGCCTCTTGCCGTCGAAGAAAACGAATCTCTTGCGACAGAGGAAGAAGCCGAAGCGGCAGAGCCCGCGGTGAGCGAAGCTTTGGCTGAAGAAGTTTCGGGCAAGGCCGAAGCGGAAGTTCTTCCCGAAGAGGAACAGGCGTCTGCCGAACCCGTCGGAGAGGATGAAGAGGAAGAGAGCGAGGCCGAAGAGGGCGACGAGATCGAGGGCGCCGTCGTTACTACCGTTGCCGGCAGCAAAGTGTTCGTGCAGTATCGGCGCAGTTTTACGGCAAGGCTTATTCAGGCGAGCGACGAGATCAAAAATTATTATAACCTCATTCGCAATGAATTGCTTTCGTATGTGGGTGTTAAAGAACGGGTCAGTTGGAATTACGATTCGTTTAATGTGGGGCGAAAACAGTTTGCCAAAATAAATGCCAATACGAAAAGCCTGATCGTTTATTTTGCTCTTTCCGCAAACGAAATCGATGAAAAGTATAATTTCCGCGATGTGTCGGGCAAGAAGCGCTATGCCGCCGTGCCCGTTCGCTATAAAATAACGGGCAGCCGAAGCTTCAAATATGCGGTTGAACTTTTAGAGCAGACCGCCCGAAATTTCGGATTGGACTTCAAGCGTATCGACGATACGCAGTTTATCCCCTATGAAAACAGGGACGAATTGATACGCCGCGGGCTTATCAAAGTTTATGCAAAACGGGAAACGGGCGAATCGGTTACGGCGGAACAGCTCGACGAAATGATTGCGGAGGGGGCAAAGGTGGAAAGCCTTTCCTCGTATACCGTAACGGATAAAGTTTCCGTCAATGAGGCAGAGGTGTTATTGACCGATGCGACCGCGAAACAGCTGATCGCACTGGCAGAAACGCGCGAGAACGAAAGGGATATCCGCGCCGTCGGCGGAAAGCGTACGTATATCAATCTGGATACGATTTCCGCAAACTTCGGGGAGGGAGAGACCGTTACGCTCGATGCGCTCAAACAAAAAAATCTGATCGATAAAAAGGCTTCGGCCTGTAAGGTATTGGCCCGCGGCATGTTGGATAAATCGCTGACGATCGAAGCGACGGATTTTTCTTTGCCTGCGGTAAAAATGATCATCCTTACCGGCGGTAAGGTCGTGAAGATCAAAAAGACATGACGAAAAAATCAAAAAGCAAAGCGTCCTGCGGTATCTGCCGCGGGGCGCTTTTTTCATGAAAACAAATTTTGCGGTGAATGATTTGTATTTTTTGAAAAAAAATAAAAGGATGCGCGTGCCGTCGGAAGAGGGCGGCGCCTTTGCCGCGGGGCGCAGACTTTCCGCATCGCATTTGCCGCAGACAAGCGGGAACAGATTTTTGCCCAAGACAGTTCTTGACGGAAGCGGCGATAAATTTTTTGAATTACTCTGCTGAAATGCTTGACAAATTGTATATACTGTATATAATGTATATATACAGTTAAAGACGGAGGAAAAAATGAATGTGATCGTCAGCAACGCGAGCGACAGGCCGATTTATGAACAGATCTATTCACAGATCAAAGGGGCGATCATGCGGGGCGAATGCAAGGAGGGGGAAGCGCTCCCATCCATTCGCGCCTTGGCAAAAGAGCTCCGCATCAGCGTAATTACGACGAAACGCGCTTTCGACGATTTGGAGAGGGACGGATTTATTTATTCCGTTCAGGGAAAAGGCAGTTTTGTTGCGGCAAAGAACGGCGAGCTCGTGCGGGAAGAACATCTGAAGCAGATCGAACAAAAAATCATGGAAGCGGTCCGCCTGGCCAGGGAGGGCGGCATTACGGAAGAGGAGCTTTCCGAGATGTTTGAATTGATAATAAAAGGAGAATAGAATGGAAAACGCGATATATGTGGCCGGCCTGTATAAGCAGTTCAGCGGATTTGCGCTGCAGAACGTAGGCTTTTGCGTTCCCAAAGGGAGCGTCGTCGGGTTTATCGGGGAAAACGGAGCCGGGAAAAGTACGACGATCAAGAGCATTTTGGGGCTTGTAAATCCGGACGGCGGAAAGATCGAAGTATTCGGAAAAGCCGCGCCGTCGCTTCTCAGGGAGGATAAAAATAAAATAGGCGCCGTACTCGGCGAAACTTGCCTGCCGGAGAATTTGAATATCAAAGATATCGACGGGGTGATGCGCCATATTTTTGAAAATTGGAATTCATCCGTTTTTTTTGCGTATGCGGATCGGTTTTCTCTTCCTCGCGAAAAAAAGGTGAAAGAGTTTTCGCGCGGGATGCAGCAGAAACTGTCGCTTGCCGTCGCGCTTTCGCACGGGGCCGAACTGCTTATTTTGGATGAGCCCACCTCGGGGCTCGACCCTGTGGCGCGCGACGAGATCCTCGATATACTGTATGATTTTATGCAGGACGAAGAACATTCGGTTTTAATTTCTTCCCATATTGTTTCCGATTTGGAAAAATTGTGCGACTATATTCTGTTCATCCACGGCGGCAAGGTGATCTTCGAGGAGGAAAAGGATTCGCTGCGCGAAAAATACGGCGTACTGAAGTGTACGGCCGAGCAGTTCGCGGAATTGGATCCATCCGCCGTCGTGGCCTATCACAGGGGCGAATTCGGAATGAGCGCCCTCGTACTTCGGGAGAAATACAGGGGAGAACAGGCTTTGGAAACGGCAAACATTGAAGACGTGATGCTGTATTATGCGCGCGGAGAAAGGGTATAGGGTTCAACTTGGATTATGACTGCGGTATTCCTGCTGCGCGCGGCCGCGCCGTTAGATTTATTTTCTGCCGCAGAATCTGCCGAAAGGATGAAGAGAGGTTTTTATGTTTGGATTGATCATAAAAGATTTTAAAAACGTATTTGGGATGATGATCTATTATCTGATTTTGCTCGCCCTGTTTTTAACGATCACTTTGCTGTCGGACAATATCTATTTTTATATCGGAGCCGTTGTGTTTTTTACGATATCGGTGCCGCTTTCCGCGCTTGCTTATGACGAAAAGGACAATTGGGATAAATTTGCCCTCGCTGCCGGCGTTAGCAGAAATCAGCTTGCCGTCAGCCGTTATCTGCTCGCTTTGGCGGTGCTGTTCCCGCTTTGGCTGATTTCGTTTTTGCTGCTGTTGGCGGAGGACCTGCGCTCGTACGAAAATTTGTCCGTCGTTCTGATGTACGGCGGGATCAGCCTCCTGTCCACGGAGATCGTCTTGCCGCTCGTGTTTCGGATCGGGACGGAAAAGGCAAGGCTGCTGTACATTATCGTCATTCTCGCGGTGCTCGTGTTAGGGGGCCTGTTTGCGGCTTGGGTGGAAACGATCGGCGGAATGTCTGTATTGATCGCATCGCTGTGTATATTGGCGGTGGGAATCGTCGGATTTTTTATATCGATGAAAATTTCCTGCTCGATTTACAGGCACAAGGATTTTTAACGGCATTCTTGTATCATGCAGTATTGTTTGATGCTCAAACAGAGGATATCGGAAGCCGGTCAATATCACGGCGATTTTAGGGCGGAACAAAAATCTGAGTCTGTTTTCGATACGATGGAAAAGTAATAATAAAAGAAAGCGAGAATCCAAAAGAAGCTGGGAGAATAAATAACGGATATGATAAAGTTTTTTGGAAATATGTAAACTGAAAAATAAATATTTTATATTCTCCGCAATATGATCAAGTAATGTTTTTAAAAGATTAAAGGAAAGGGAGGCGTTTGAAAAAACGTCTCCCATTTTGGGTATACAAAAAGACGATACCGCGTAAGGTATCGTCTTAGTGCCACAATAAGTGTCATATCATAAAAGACAGAAGCATTTTTCCTAAAAAAGGGTACGGAAACCGAAATAAGACACGATTTATTGTGAAAAAGTTTGGTGGGGGCGGTAGGGCTCGAACCTATGACCTCATGCATGTCAAGCATGCGCTCTAACCAACTGAGCTACGTCCCCGTGCAATTACCTAAATATAATACCATTTTCAGGGTTGTTTTGTCAATTAAAAACAGTGCATTTTTCCATTTGAATTGCGTAATTTCGCATTTAATTTTTCTTGTAACCTTGTTTGGTTTGCCGAAGGTTGAAGAACGGCCCGCCTCGCGGCAGACCGTTCTCCTAAAACAAATGAGAAAAAATATGGGTAGTGAGTATGATCGTTTTCCGGAATCGGATCGTGAAAGGAACAAGCCCCGATCCGATTTATCGATATAATTATATCGTATTCCGTTGGATAAGTCAAGTTTTTTTGATCGTTTTTTTTGGAACAGAAACTTTTTCACGAATACGTTTGTGTGATAACGTTACCACATGATTTTATTTCGCGCCAAAATATATCGGTAACGCTTGCAAAAATTGCACCGGTGTATTACAATATTATAAAAGCAAGAAGAGGAAACCGCGATGTTTAATATAGTATTGGTTGAACCCGAAATACCGCAGAATACAGGAAATATCGTGCGGACATGTGCGGCTACGGGCTGCCGCCTGCATTTGGTGCGGCCGCTGGGTTTCGAAGTTTCGGATAAATATCTGAAAAGGGCCGGGTTGGACTATTGGCATTTTGTAGATATTTCGTATTATGATTCGGTCGATGAGCTGTTCGAAAAAAACAGCGGGGCAAATTTTTATTTTTATTCGACAAAGGCAGAAAGAACATACAGCCAGATCAATTATCGGGAAGGAGATTTTTTAGTGTTCGGCAAGGAAACGAGGGGATTGCCCGAACCGTTGCTCGCAGCCAATTATGACCGCTGTGTGCGCATTCCCATGATCGGGGAGATCCGGTCGCTCAATCTTTCCAATTCGGTTGCGATCGCCGTATATGAGGCGTGGCGCCAATGCGCCTTCCGAGACGGGAATCTTGCAGGAAAACTGCGAATGAATGAGATTCGCAGTAAAAAAGGGTGAACTTTTCTTTGACAAATTTTTAAAAAAAGTATATCATTATTATAATAAGAAATTTCCAGAAGGAGATCATTCTATGAACAAGAAATCTGTTACCGATGTAGACGTAAAAGGCAAGAGAGTGCTCGTGCGCTGTGATTTTAACGTTCCGATGAAAGACGGCAAGATCACCGACGAAAACCGTATTATGGGCGCGCTGCCGACCATTCAGTATTTGATGGAACATGGGGCAAAGGTGGTGCTTTGTTCGCACATGGGCAAACCGCACAACATCTTTGACGAGAAAGTAAAGCTCAATAAAAAAGAGAAGAAGGCGGTTGAGGCTCTGCCCGAAGAAGAACGCGCAAAGGCTACGGAAGAATATATTGCCAAAGCAAAAAAGAACGACCCGGTAAAACTGACTTTGAAGCCCGTGGCGGACAGGCTCAATCAGCTTTTGGATAATAAAGTAACTTTTGCCAAAGACGTGATCGGTCCCGATGCGGAAGCAAAGGTTGCCGCTTGCAAAGAGGGCGAATGCGTCCTTCTCGAAAATTTGCGCTTCTATGCCGGTGAAGAGGGGAAGGATTTGGAATTCTGCAAAAAACTGGCCTCCTACTGCGATATCTATGTGAACGACGCTTTCGGCACGGCGCACCGTTCGCATGCGTCGACTGCGGCGATCGTCGAATACGGCCTCGTTAAGACGGCCGTCTGCGGCTTCCTGATCCAGAAAGAACTCGAAGTTATGGCCGACAGCCTCGATCATCCCGTCCGTCCGTTCGTGGCGGTGCTCGGCGGGGCGAAAGTTGCCGATAAACTCAATGTTATTTCCAACCTTTTGAATAAATGCGATACGCTGATCATCGGCGGCGGCATGGCGTATACTTTCTTGAAAGCGGAAGGGTATGAGATCGGTAAATCTTTGGTAGACGATGAAAAGATCGGTTACTGCAAAGATATGATGCAGAAGGCAAAAGATATGGGCAAAAAACTTCTGTTGCCCGTCGATACCGTCATCGCAAAAGATTTCCCGAACCCGATCGACGCGCCGATCGAAGTTAAGACTGTGAAAGTCAGCGAGATCCCGGCGGATATGGAAGGGCTCGACATCGGCGAAGAAACGAGAAAGCTGTTTGCCGATGCGATCAAGGGCGCGAAAACCGTCGTTTGGAACGGCCCGATGGGAGTGTTTGAAAATCCGACTCTCGCAAAGGGAACGATCGCGATCGCGCAGGCAATGGCTGACGCAAAGGATGCGACGACGATCATCGGCGGCGGAGACAGCGCGGCGGCTGTGCAGCAGCTCGGCTTTGCGGACAAGATGACGCATATTTCTACGGGCGGCGGAGCGTCTTTGGAATTGATGGAAGGGAAGGTGCTTCCCGGTATCGCCTGCCTGAACGATAAATAATTCTTTTGGAGATTTCGGCAAATTCGGTTTCGATTTTGCGCATCATTTTGAAAATCCAAACGCGCGGCCTTACATGGCTGTGCGTTTGGAATTTTTCGCGCTTCGGCGAGGGGCGGGGGCGCAGTCTGTGCGATCGCTTGCCCGGCAGGCATTTTATGTTTTGAAGATCAAAAATTTACGCGGCTTGTGTTTCGCTTTTTGTAAAAATTCTTCGACGAAGCAGATTGAAATTTTAATTTTAACGCAGCAGTTCTGAAAGAGCGTGTTGGCGGCGCGTATATATTGTACGTGCGGGAACCGCTTTACTTACTTTTAAAAACGAGGTTATACGAGTATTATGAGAAAACCTATTATTGCAGGCAACTGGAAAATGAACAATACCGCGGCTGAAGGTGTGCGCTTGGTAAATGCGCTTAAGCCGCTGGTAAGCGAAGCAAATTGCGACGTTGTGGTTTGCGTCCCGTTTACCGATATTCCCGCCGTGTCGGATGCGGCGAAAGGAAGCAATATCCATGTAGGCGCGCAGAATGTGCATTTTGCCGAAAAAGGCGCCTATACGGGAGAAATTTGTGCGGCGATGCTCAAAGAATTCGGCGTGGAGTATGTCATAATCGGGCACAGTGAGCGCCGCCAATACTTCGGCGAAACGGACGAAACGGTGAATAAGCGCATGCATGCGGCATTGGACGCAGGGCTTACGCCCATTGTTTGCGTCGGCGAAAGCCTTGAGGAACGCGAAACCGGCAAAACGGAATCTGTGCTTGCCGTGCAGATCGAAGAGGGCTTGAAAGGGTTGGACGATGTTTCCAAGATCGTGATCGCCTATGAGCCGATTTGGGCGATCGGGACAGGCAAGACTGCGACCGCGGAACAGGCGAACGAGACGATCGGTTTTATTCGCAAAAAATGCGCCGAAGTTTTCTGCCCGAAATGTGCGGAAAAAGTGCGCATCCAGTACGGCGGCAGCATGAATGCGAAAAATTGCAAAGAACTGATGGCTATGCCTGAAATCGACGGAGGCCTTATCGGAGGGGCTTCGTTGAAAGCGGAAGATTTCTCTTTTATCGTAAATTACGACAAATAAATAAAGATACTAAACAAAAGAGGACGGGAAAGGCCTTTTGAAGGCTTTTCCCGTCCTCTTTTGTTTATTCACATCGATAATTATCAATACGGTTAATTAAAACGATAAAATACCGCGCCCCGTTTCTGCGAACGGGCGCGGTATAAATCAAAAATTATTTATTGCTTGTTTTCAACGTATGCTTTTACAGATTTTACGATAAAATTTTGTTCTGCTTTCGAAAGCTTGCTGAAATCAACGTAAAAGCTCTGCAGGGTCTTATTGTCGGTATAAACGTAATTGTTTTCGTTGTCCGACTTGCCGAGCAAATAATCCGTCGAAGTATTGAACAAATTCGAAATTTCAATAACTTGTTCGAAAGTGGGGCGAGAACGACCGATCTCCCAGCTGCTGATCGTCGACTGCTTTACGCCCAATTTCTGAGCGAGTTCGCACTGAGTCGTGTCGTTTTCTTTTCTTAAGGTTTTCAAAATTTTTGCAAACATAACTTTATAGATATCGATGCGATGGATTTTAAGATACGAATCGTATTTTAATGCATCGAAAGTATCACTAAGATTTAAACGGATTCCGCAGGGGAGGCGCAAGCAAGCACTACAAGAACGACCCTCACTTCCGTGTTCCGATCAAATTCCCCGTCATGTCCCAAATTTTGTGCGTTTGACGCTTTCTCACATTTTTGTTTTATACATAATAGCATGCCGGCGGAGGAATGTCAAGTAAATGTATACGTATTCGTGTAAAAACAAAATTATTCACAAAAAGTGTTAAAAATGATAAATATCGAAAAGGGCCGCATTCGGCGGTATTAATTCGATTGTTTTTTAAAAAAGGCATATCCTTGCCTTGCGAATTTTTTCCGAATGTTATATAATAATAGATGGTAAAGATTTTTTTAGAGGTGAACGGAATGAAAAAACCTTATGCAATTATTATTATGGACGGATACGGGATCAATCCGGAAACAAAGGGCAACGCCATTGCTTTGGAGGGAAGCCCGAACGTAAAAAGATATGAAAAAGAATATCCTTCTTCGCAGCTCGGCGCGAGCGGCATGAGCGTCGGACTGCCGGACGGGCAGATGGGCAATTCGGAAGTGGGCCACTTGAATATGGGGGCCGGGCGGATCGTGTATCAAGAGCTGACGAAAATCACGAAAGAAATTCAGGACGGTGAATTTTTTGAAAACGAAGCTCTTCTCGGTGCCATGAAAAGCGCCAAAGAGAACGGAAAGAAACTGCACATATGGGGTCTTCTGTCCGACGGCGGCGTGCACAGTCATAATACCCATCTTTACGCGCTCTTAAAAATGTGTAAAGAGCAGGGCCTGGAAAATGCTTATGTCCATTGTTTTATGGACGGCAGAGATGTGTCTCCTACATCGGGTGCGGGCTTTGTGCGCGATCTTCAGGCGGAGATGGATAAACTTTCTTTCGGCACGGTGGCGTCCGTTTGCGGAAGATATTATGCGATGGACAGAGATAATCGCTGGGAACGGGTCGTGAAAGCGTATGAAATGCTGACCCTCGGCAACGGCATACAGGCCTCGGATGCCGCGGAAGCCATTGAAGAGTCGTACAAGAAGGATGTAACGGACGAATTTATTCTCCCCACCAATGTGGTAAAAGACGGAAAGCCTGTGGCCCTCGTCGAAAAGGGAGACAGCATCATATTCTTTAACTTCCGTCCCGACAGGGCAAGGGAGATCACGCGAGCCTTTACCGAACCCGATTTCGACGGATTCGAAAGAAAGACCGGTTATCTGGCGCCGAAATACGTTTGTTTTACACAATACGACGCAACCTTCCGGCATGTAGAAGTCGCCTTTAAGCCGCAGAGTTTAAAAAATACCTTGGGGGAATATCTGGCTTCGCTCGGCAAAAAGCAGCTCCGCATTGCGGAAACGGAAAAATATGCTCATGTAACCTTCTTCTTTAACGGAGGCGTGGAAGCGCCCAATCCGAATGAAGTGCGCGTGCT
Organism: uncultured Clostridia bacterium; assembly: GCA_944368795.1. Lineage (GTDB taxonomy): Bacteria > Bacillota > Clostridia > Christensenellales > Borkfalkiaceae > Borkfalkia. Next base: position 12,669 of record CALVXE010000146.1, read on the forward strand.
TATTCCTTCGCCGAAAGTGGCCACCTATGACCTGAAACCGGAAATGAGCGCTTACGAAGTAACCGATAAAGTGATCGAACAGCTTTCGACCGGCGAATATGACGCGATGATCTTAAATTTCGCCAACTGCGATATGGTCGGGCATACGGGCGTTTTGGAGGCGGCGGAAAAGGCGGTTGCCGCGGTGGATGAATGCGTAGACAGAGTGCTCAAAAAGATTTTGGAGATGGGCGGCGGCGCCCTTCTGACGGCGGATCACGGCAATGCCGATAAGATGATCGCCGAAGACGGATCGCCCTTTACCGCGCATACGACAAATCCCGTGCCCGTCGTGCTCGTGTGCGATGCTCTGAAGAGCGCGAAACTTCGTGCGGGCGGCGTTTTGGCGGATCTTGCCCCGACTCTCCTCGATATGATGGGGCTGCCTGTGCCGCAGGAAATGACGGGAAAGAGCCTGATCGTTCGCTGACGGATAATATTTGATCAAAAAAAGTAAAAAATATCCGTAAAAAAAGTTGAAAAAACTTTTGCGGTATGGTATACTTACTAAGTAATGATTTTTATCAAAATAAATTTGGAGTGTTTCAAATGCCCGACATGATGCAAATGATCAACAGCATGCTGGCTCCTTTGCCCAGTGCGCCTTTATATGATGTTTACAGAATAATATGTCTTGTTTTGTTGCTCGTCATGATGGTATGTGCGGTTATCGCGATCATAATCGTTCTGTTCCAACCGGGCAACTCTACCGGAATCGACGCTTTGGGCGGATCCAGCGAAACCTTTTTCGGAAAGAATAAGGGCAGATCGATGGAAAGCAAAATGAAAAAGTGGACGGTTATTTCCCTTGTAGTGTTGTCTGTATTGGCAATCATCTTTTTCGTTTTGCAGCTTCCCGCGATTTGGGGCGTTGCCGGGGCATAAAAGATATGAATGCGAGGCGGTTATTCTGAAGAGGAATAACCGCTTTTTTTATGCCCTTCGGGCCATCGCTGCGGTCTCGAATAAGTATTTCGGCGGGAGTCGCCGTGAAGACAGGAGGAATTTGTTTATGGCGGCAATCGAAACGATCCGCGAAAAATTTCGAACAGGTGAATTCGAATATAAAAAACCGAACGAGATCTGCCGTTTGGTCGGCATATCTTCCAGGGGTGAGCGCGAAGCATTTGCGCGCGTTTTAAAAGAAATGGAAGAAGCGGGCGAAATTGTCCGAGACGAGCGCGGCCGTTGTGTTTCGCCGAAAAAACTCGGTTTGGTTCTGTGTACAGTGCAGGGAACCGAACGCGGATTCGCTTTCGGTTTGCGCGAAGGCGGGGAGGATGTGTTTTTGCCGCCGCGCTCTCTGCACGGCGCTTTACACGGCGATACCGTTTTTGTCCGCATAGTCGGAGGCGAACGCGGGGATGAAGGGTACGTCTATTCCGTCGTGCGGCGGGGGCTTACGCGACTTACCGGAACATATTACCGCGACAGAAAGGGCGGGTTTGTCGAAGCGGATGAACGCCGCTTCAGCGAACCGATTCGCATTACCGGCGGCAGAGAACGCGCATATTCGGGAGAGAAGGTCGTCGTTAAGATCGTCGCTTACCCTGACGGCCGCTATCCGGAAGGGGAAATCGAGGAAGTATTGGGCAGAGGGGGCGAACTGACGGTTGAAGAAGACGCCTTGATCCGTTCGGCCGGACTTGCGGAAGATTTTCCGCAAAAGGTCCTTTCCGAAGCGCGGAAAGTGGCTGCGGAGAAGATGCCCCTTGCGGGCAGAAAAGATTTCAGAGATATTTTGACGATTACGATCGACGGCGAAGACGCGCGCGATTTCGACGACGCCGTCAGTATCGAGAGGCAGGAAGACGGATATCTGCTCGGCGTGCATATCGCGGATGTTTCGCACTATGTCCGCCGCGGCGGAGCGCTGGACAGGGAGGCCTATGCTCGCGGCACGAGCGTATATTTCCCGGATCGCGTTCTCCCGATGCTGCCGACGGAACTTTCGAACGGAATATGCTCGTTAAAGGAAGGAGAGGATCGGCTGACCCTTTCCTGCCTTATGAAAGTGGATGAAAAAGGCAGAGTAAAAGACAGCGAGATCGTGCAATCGGTCATCCGTTCCCGCAACCGAATGACGTACACGGATGTGGCGAAGATATTGGACGGAGACGACGCGTTGCGCGGGCGGTATCCGCATTTGACCGATATGCTCGAATACTGCAAAGAGCTTGCGGCTATACTGATGAAGAAGAGGGAGAGGCGCGGGAGCATCGATCTTGACGTCAAAGAAGCGAAGATAACGCTTTCGGAAGGCGGGGAAATTTCCGTATCGGAGTATGAGCGGACAGCTGCGCACCGAATGATCGAGGAATTCATGATCCTGGCGAATGAAACCGTTGCCGAATTTATGGCGGCTTATGATTTGCCGTTCGTCTACCGCGTACACGAAAAGCCTTCCGAGGAAAAAGCGGCTTCTTTCAGGGCATATCTCGCCGAATTGGGGATCAAGGCAAACTTTCGCCCCGAAAACGTGCGGCCCGGAGAGTACGGAAAAATTTTAAATGCGCTGGAAACTTCTTGCGATCCCATGCGGCACGTCGTGAACCGCGTCATGCTTCGGTCTATGTCCAAGGCAAAATACAGTGCTGAAAATGCAGGGCACTTCGGGCTCGCTTCCGAATGCTATTGCCATTTTACCTCGCCGATCCGTCGGTATCCGGACTTGCTGATCCATCGCATCATAAAATTGGTGTTGGACGGACAGGCCGGGGAAGCCCAGCGGTTTGAAAATTTTGTGGGGAACGCGGCGGTCAGCTGTTCGGAAACGGAGAGACGTGCAGACGATGCCGAGCGCGCCGTAGACGAGCTTTACAAAGTTTGGTATATGCGTTCGCATATCGGCGAAACGTTTGACGGCATTGTTTCCGGCGTTACGGCGTTTGCGGTATTCGTCGAACTCCCGAACACGGTGGAAGGGCGGATCAAAATCGAAAACCTTC
>CALVXE010000147.1 GCA_944368795.1 uncultured Clostridia bacterium
GCCGATGGTATCGTGCTTATCCGCAAGGAAAGCGTATTTTAATTTTGTTCCGACGCCGTCTGTCCCCGCAACGAGAACAGGCTCTTTCATTTTTTCTCCCGCTATGGAATAAAATCCGCCGAACGAGCCGATATCGCCCAAAACATTGCCGTCAAACGTGGTCTTGACATGTTTTTTCATCAATTCGACGGCTTTATATCCTCTCTCGACATCCACTCCGCTGTCTTTGTATGAAATGGCCATATTATGATTCACTCCTCATGTTATTTGCTATTCAAATTTATGTTTGTCCGCTTGATAATCGTCCATGGGGTACGGATAGTGTCCGTCAAAACAAGCGGTACAAAAATCCAGCGCCGAAGAACGGCACGTTTCCTTCAGCTGCTCCACGGTAAGGTAATGCAGGGAATCCGCGCCGATGTATTTGCAGATCTCTTCGATACTGCGGTATGCACCGACAAGCTGCGCGTGCGTCTGCATATCGATACCCAAGTGGCAGGGATGTTTTACGACGGGCGAACAGATCATCATATGGACTTCCCTCGCCCCTGCATCGCGCAACATTTTTACAATTTTACGGCTGGTCGTTCCGCGGACGATCGAATCGTCGATGATAATCAACCGCTTCCCGTTAATATTGGCGCGAAGAGCATTCATTTTTACATTCACGCTGTTTTCGCGCATACTTTGATCGGGTTGGATAAAAGTCCTGCCTACATAGCGATTTTTCGCCAATGCTTCGACATACGGAATGCCGGAGATCTCCGAGTAGCCGCGCGCGGCTACAACTGCCGAATCCGGAACTCCGCTGACAATATCGGCTTTGACGGGATAACTTTTTGCTAAGATACGCCCGGCTTCTTTGCGCGCCTCGTATACGCTGCAACCGTCGATAACGCTGTCCGGCCGTGCAAAATAAACGTACTCGAAAATGCAGGACGCCGATTTTTTTTCTCGATGCAGAAAATAGGATTTTGTTCCGGAAGAATCGATGACGACGACTTCTCCCGGCTTGACGTCCCGCTCGAAAACGGCGCCGATCGCATCTAAGGCGCATGTTTCGCTGGCTATTACCGTATCGTCTAAACTTTTGCCCAAAACAAGCGGCCGGATGCCGTACGGGTCGCGCACGGCTATCAATTTATCGCTTGTCATGACGACGAGGGCAAACGAGCCTTTGAAACGATTGCAGGCTTCAATTACGCCTTTGACGATATCGCCTTCGCTGTACTTATTGATGAGCAAGGCAATTACTTCCGAATCAATGCTTGTCTGAAATACTGCGTTATCGTTGAGCAATTCCTCGCGCAATTGTTTTGTATTCGTGAGGTTCCCGTTGTGTGCCAGCGCCGTTTTGCCGCATTTACCCGTAAATACGATCGGCTGCGCGTTTAACAGGGAGCTTGCGCCCGTCGTAGAATAGCGTACATGTCCGATCGCGATATCGCCTTCCGGCAACGTTTCGAGATTTCCGTTCGAAAAAACTTCCGGTACGAGCCCCATGCCCTTATAATACCGTATCTTGTCGGCATAGGCAACCGCAATGCCGCAACTTTCCTGACCGCGGTGCTGCAACGCATACAATCCGTAATAAGCGGTATGCGCAACGTCGCGCGTTTCGGTACTGTATACGCCGAACACCCCGCATTCTTCGTTCATTCCGTCGAACGGAAGTTTACCGTCCCGCAAGTACATGCAAGCGTCCTCCCCGCCTATTTCGACGACGTAAGGCGGGCAAATACTTCTTTATAAGCGTCTTCTACGCCGCCCATATCTCTCCTAAATCTGTCTTTATCGAGTTTTTCTCCCGTCGTCATATCCCAGAAACGGCAGGTATCGGGCGAAATTTCATCTGCAAGTATAATCTGGCCTTTGAACCTTCCGAACTCCAATTTAAAGTCGATCAGATCGATATTCAGCGTTTTGAAAAACTCTTTCATGATCTCGTTGACTTTGAATGCCATCTTTTTGATGGTTTCGATCTCTTCGGGAGTGGCCAACTGCATGGCCAGCGCATGGTAATCGTTGATGAGCGGATCGCCCAAATCATCGTTTTTATAGCTGAACTCCAAAACGGTTACGGGGAGCTTGGTCCCTTCGGGGACGCCGTAACGTTTGGAAAAGCTTCCCGCGGCAGTATTGCGGATAATGACTTCCAACGGAACGATCTGAACTTTTTTGACAGCCGTTTCGCGGTCGGAAAGCTCTTCGACAAAATGGGTGGGAATGCCGTGCTGTTCCATGAGGCGGAACATCATGTTGCTCATCTTATTGTTGATCACGCCTTTCCCTGCGATCGTACCCTTCTTTAAACCGTTAAAGGCGGTGGCATCGTCTTTGTAATCGACAATGACGACATCCGGATCTTCCGTTTCAAATACTTTCTTTGCTTTGCCTTCGTATAATTGTTTTAATTTTTTCATAGCAATATAAATCCTCCGCAGTTATTTATGAATTCTATTGATGCAAAATATTGTTTTACAAAGCCTGCAATTCTTTTTGAAGAGCGGCATCGTCCGCATTGATCTTTTCGGCCATGCTCTTTTTAAATGCTTTGAGCTTCGAAGATATTTCGGGATAGCGTATCCCTAAAATCTGTAAAGCCAGCAGCCCGGCGTTTTCTCCTCCGTTGACCCCGACCGTAGCCACCGGTATTCCCGAGGGCATCTGAACAATAGAGAGCAAACTATCCAATCCGCCCATCATATCCGTTTTTACCGGCAAGCCGATTACGGGAAGCGTTGTATATGCGGCAATTACCCCGCCTAAATGCGCGGCCTTGCCTGCGGCGCAAATAATTACTTCAAAGCCAGCAGCTTCTGCCTGCGACGCAAATGCATGCGCTTCTTCGGGCGTACGGTGCGCAGAGATGACGCGTACCGCCGTTTCAACGTTAAATTCTTTTAAAACAGCCACCGCCGGTTTTACGACCGCAAAATCGGACTTACTGCCCATTAAAATCGCAACTTTTGCCATTTTGTTATACCTCCGCCTGTTTCGGCATATAAATTCGAATATTTTTCGCATACTATTCGCACAAAGGGGAAAGTATGTATTTACAATATGTAATTTTTGCCGTCTTTTTATTGGCGATCAATATTTATGCGTTTATGTTGGTTAAATCGCTGAAACAAGCTTCTGAAGAGCGGGGAGAAAAACAGAAAAGCGGGTATGGAAAACTGTTCGTTGCCGGCTTCTTAGGGGGTGCGCTTGCCGGTTATATCGCCATGTTCGTCTTCAAATTCAAAACGGACAGCCTTTTGCTTATGATCACCTTGCCGATCTTGATCGCCCTGAATATTTATATTATTATCGCTCTTGTTCGGAGCGGAATTTTAGTATTCGGATAAAAAGAAAAGACAGGCTAAAATTGCGTGCGCCGGCAACGCTGTTCCCCTGTCTCATATAAAAACGTATACTGATTCTTTTTACTAAAACTGTACAATGCGCCGACAAAAATACCGAGGCACGAATAATATTGCAATAAACGTAAACCGATCGATTTTTCCGCCATGTATATTTCCTCTTTCGCCGGTCAGGCTCTCCGATCCATTAATCTTACGATCCGCAAAAAGCGCCAACAAACTACCTAATAAGTATACCATAAATGGCCGTTTTAAAAAACTGTTTGGCGGCACTTTTTCAAAAATTTTTGAAGATAAAATTTCACAGAAGCAAAAAGGGAGCACCCAAAATGCATGGGCGCGCCCTTTTGACTTATTCTTTGTTATTATTATCCTTCTTAGGCTCTTCCGCTGCATCGGGAGAGAGTTGCTGCGCCTTTAATAAATCTCGGATTTCTGTAAGCAGTTCTTCCAAGGTGGGTTTCGCAGGTACGGCCGGGACCTCGGCCGCGGTTGCGGCCTCTTCCTCAGCTTTTATTTCCTCTTCATTATTCCCGCGCGACAGTTTCGAGCGCAACTTCCCGCTTTCTTCCTTGATCTTTCTCTGCGCATTGCGCACGATCCGCAGAATCGTAAATATAACGAGCGCATCGATTATAAACGTGAGAATCGCCATAATCAGATTCCCGTAATTGAGGGTGATACGTTCGATTTCCCCTGCCTCATTTGTAAATTCACGGAGAACAACGACCAGATCGCTCATATCTTCGCTGCCGAGCAACCAAGTAATAAAAGGTTTAATAATATCATTTACCAAACTATTGACGATTGCAGTAAACGCTGCGCCGACAACAACCGCTACCGCAAGATCGACAATGTTTCCTCGCGAAATGAACGCTTTGAAATCCTGCCAAAAAGTGCTCTTTTTCTTTTCTTTCTTCTTTTTCATAAATATATCTCCCGTTTTAAATATACCTTTCGTAGTTTGCTTGCAAAAATTTACAAACGGCATCCTCTTCGGAATATCCGATCACCTGCGTAGCCTTCTCTTTTAGTTTTTCCGCCGCGTTCTTTACGGCGTAGCACTCGTCTGAAGCCGAAAACAGATCAATATCGTTATTGCCGTCGCCGAACGACACTATTTTATCGGCTGACAAAATTTTTTTCAATTCAAGCGCGGCCGTTCCTTTGGAAGTATTGATCGGCATGATCTCGCACCAATAATCGGTATGATACGTTTCCTGCTCGTAGATGCAGCGGATATCGAGACTTTCCTCTATGCACTCGTGAAGCGCATCCAGATCTTCTTTTTTCCCGATGCAATTGAAATAGAAAATATCGTCTCCGACAAGAGAATCCGGCCCAACGACGGGATTGAGACGTTTATCGCCGCGGCGACGCTCCAAGTAGCGCAACATGCCCGACGTCTCACGCCCTTTGACCCACGACAAATGCTCGGTACCGTCTTTGCTGAACGAATATACCAGCGGCAAAATATCAAATTTTGCGAGAGTTTCCCGAATGAACCGCAACTGCCCGCGGTTAAAATGATTGTTGTAGAGCAGTTTTCCGCTCCAAGGCTCCATGATAACGGCCCCGTTGTATAAAATTACGGGAAGATTCTGGCGCAGCCCCCAACACGCTTTCGCGGCGGAATTCAAAGACCGTGCCGTTGCATATGTAAACAACAACCCGCTTTCATCGATCAACCGATTTAAGTTGTTGAGACTATATTCGGAAACCGTTTCGCGAGCCGTTAAAAGAGTCCCGTCAAGATCGGAAATTATGAGTGTTTTCACAAAGATGTCCTTCTTTTCTTTTTTCAAGTATAGCACACTTTCCGCAAATTATCAAGGCTATACGCCCGCCGATAACCTTTTTAATTTACTCTAAGCAAAAAAGCAATGTGCTTTTCTCCACATTGCTTTTTGCATATATCGCTTTTAAAAACTGATTTCGCCGACCATTGCCTGAAATATTCTGTCTTTGTAGTCGGAAACTTTGCCGTACGGGCGCGGGATCGGGCTGTTTTCACGAATATCGGCAGCAATTTTTCCGTTGGAAATAACTACGGCGCGGTGCGAAAGCATGTATGCCTCTTCCGCGTCATGCGTTACAAAGACCGCCGTTCGCTTTTCTTCTTCCCAAAGCGCACAAAAAAGGCTGATAAGACGGAATTTCAGCGCCGTATCCAACGCTGTAAACGGCTCGTCCATCAAAATCAATTTCGATTTATATAAAAAAGCGCGGGCTATCGAAATCCTTTGCGCCTGTCCTCCGGATAGTTCGACGGGATATGCGCGCGCCTTTTCGGAAAGTCCGATCTTATCTAAAAGATCGGAAATCTTCTGCCGATCGGGACAGACGAGTTTTAAATTCGCTTCTACCGTAAGATTGGGGACGAGCCTCGGCTGTTGAAAAATATAAGAACAACTCAATTTCGGCGTAATCTCCCCTTCGAACGCAGAGATACCCGCAAGCATATTTAACAAGGTCGTCTTGCCGCAGCCGGAAGGCCCGAGAATGCAGGTGATTTTCCCCTCCTCGATGGAGAGAGAAAAATTTTCATAAACGGGACAATTGTTGTACTTCTTCGTTACACCTCGGATTTCGATCATAATGCCTCTCCTTTACGCCCATGCGACCAGCGGTCTGTAATGCGCGTGAGATTCCCTAAGGCAAATTCAAGGATACCGCCGGTTACGAGTATGATCAAAGTAATGGCAACCATGCGAGCAATTTCAAGGTATGCGTTAGCATCTTCAAGCATACCGCCGAGCGAAATATAAGTACGGGCTAAAACTTCCGCGGAAACGGCTACTTTTATTGCGAGAGATAAATTCGGCCCTGCCTGCGAAAAGAGCGTTGGCAGCATCTGCGGGATCGCTATGCGAAAAATGCGGTCTTTGCCCGAAATTCCGTATACTTTCGCCATTTCAAGCAGCTGCGGATCTATGCTGCGGTATGCCGAAAAAAGCTGCGCATACGAGACCGGAAACAGCATCAGAAACGTAACGACGACGGGAACATTGTGCCGTGAAGTCCAAAGCAACAGCATGAGCGTAACGGCAAGCGTAGGCACCGTACGCAATACGGCGACGATCGGCCCGAGGAAAAAGCGCAGTTTTTTACTTAAAGCGCCGAGCGCAACGCCGATGACCGCACACGCAAAGGCGATCGCCCAACCCTCAACGGCACGCAGCAAAGTCATTCCGAAAGACCGCCAAAAGAAACTTTCTGTAAAAAGTTCTCCGAGACGGCGCATCGTATCGGAAAAGGACGGTACGATATAATCGTTGCCGACAACGGCATAGGCAATCAGCCATACTGCCCACATAGCGACGATCGCCAATGCCGAAAAAATGTAATTAAATTGTCTGCTTGCAAAAAAATCGCGGACTTTCACAATTATGCAGCGTTCTCAGGCGAATAAAAGAACGCATCGGACGCGCTAAACGTCTGCCCCGCCGCTTCAGATATCTCTGCAAGAAAATCGATCACCCGCTGCTTGACCGACTGCGCGGATTCAAAACGAATGGCACAGCGGGAAATGACCTCCGCCGTGAGGTCTGTTACGGCAAAGGTAGGCGTTGCGCCGTAATGCTGCTGCACCGCGTCAAACATAACCTGCGCATCCGCCGTTTTTACCCATTCGGCATTTGCTTCGACTGCCTCGATAAAATCTGCAATAAAAGCAGGGTCATTTTCTATAAGCGATTTTTCGGCGACAAGGACTGCCTGCGGATAGCCGTTTTCACCATACAGTTCCTGCAAATTGCCCGCAACTTTCAGCGAAGTTGCGCTGGTCTTTTTGTTGACGACCGGTTCGGCGGCAACCATCAAATCAAAATCGGCGGCAGGCGCGATTTCCGTTCCCGCAACGTCATAAAGATAGGCTGTATCCGTGGTCGCGTTTTCCTCTTCTTTATTTTCACGGTCTTCAAATTTTACTCCTGCATTCGCAAGCACCGTACGCAGCACGTATCCGACAAAATTATCGCGCTGGATGCAACCGACTTTTTTCCCTGCAAATGCTTCTTGAATATTATCGGATGTAATGTGCACGTCTGCGGTTTTGGAAAGAATGTACAAATTACCGTGCGTTACGGCGCCGAGCATCTGATAATTTTCGCCCGTGCCGAGCAGTTTTGCCGCAAGGTTTACGGGGAGAATGGCGAGTTCTGCCTGCGGGTCGTTTCCTGTTACAAAAGTCTGTATCGTCGACGCATCGACCACATGATACGATACATCGCCGCCGAACTGCATTTCTTCGCTCATCAATTGAGCAAGAGCCAGAGCGGGCGCCCCGTCCGGCGCATATACATCTACCGCTACGGGAGGTTCCGGCGAATTGTTATCATCGCCGCCGTTCCCGGAATCGGCACAAGCGACAAAAAACAAAGCGCCGACGAGAAGAATGAGCGCAGAAAGCGCTGCTGCCAAAAATTTTTTCATTTCTATCGATACTCCTTAAATAAGATTTTACTGAATAACCGTCAATACTTGGAAATCAAAGTTTTGGCGGAAACGCCGTCCAGCATGCCGATTTTTCCCGTCAGAGAATTGATGGTTTGCTGCGGAGCGTCCATAACAACGGATAGTACAGATATCTTTTTTTCTTTGTACGGTATTCCCATTCTGCCGATAATGTATTCGCCGAATTCATGCAGCAGAGCATTCAAGCGCTCCACACTGTCTGTATTTTCAACGATAATACTGACAACGGCAATCCTTCTTTCAGACATAAAAAATCTCCTCTTTGCGCACGGCAAAGAGGAGAGATCGATCATAGCGATAAAAATTTACGAACCGTCCCCTTTACCGTCGGGGCGAACCCTCCGATTCAGGTTAAGAATTATTTACGCTGTATATTATAACTTATATTCCAAAAAAAGGCAAGCGCATAAACCGATCTGTTTTCGGCGCAAAACGTCTGCGGCATACTTTTTCAGTATTTACACATACTGCCGGTATGTTCAAGAAAATCCTGACGCTTTCAGCCGTGGCTGTTTGTCTGACAGCCGCGCTGCTCATCGCTTACCATTTTACGAACGAACAGCATCATGTTTCGCGGGTAAACAATTTTATTTCCGCTGAATGTGAGAGATACGATATCCATTTCGGGCCTCAAAATCAGAGAAAACCACCGCATGCGATCCGCCCAAAACCGATGGCTGCCCCGGTTCAATTTAAATAAATACGACAAATAAAATAAAAACAGCCGCGCATGGCTTTAGTTCGCTGTGCCGCGCGGCCGTTTTTTATTCGTGCTTAAAATTTTTCTTTATCGTCCGCCTTCTTCCGGCGGGCCTTTACGCATTCATGCAACAAAAATTCGATTTGGCCATTCAGCGAACGGAAATCATCTTCTGCCCAGGCGGAAAGCTCTGCGTACAATTCCGCCGATATGCGCAAAGGCACTTGCTTTTTTGTACTTTTATCCGCGAGCATCGCCAATTACCCGAAAAGTGAAATTTTAATACAGCGAGCCGCTGTTAACGATGGGCTGCGCATCTTTATTTCCGCAAAGAACGACAAGAAGATTCGAAACCATCGCTGCTTTTCGTTCTTCGTCAAGCTCGACAATGCCGTTTTCGTTCAGCTTCCGCAGAGCCATTTCCACCATGCTGACTGCGCCGTCGACAATTTTCTGACGGGCCGCGATGATCGCGGACGCTTGCTGACGCTGCAACATTGCCGCCGCAATTTCGGGTGCATATGCCAAATGCGCAATGCGGGCCTCCGAGATTTCGATCCCTGCGATTTCTACCCGTCCTTGAATTTCCTTTTTTAGTATTTCGGCAATTTCGACCGAAGATCCGCGCAGAGATTTTTCATCGCCGTTTTCCGAGACATCATACGGATATTGACGCGCAACCTGCCGAATCGCGGCGTCGCATTGCGTCGATATGTAAGAGACATAATTGTCTACATCGAATACCGCGCGAGCCGTATTGACGACTTTCCATATCACCACAACCCCGATTTCAATCGGATTCCCCTCTTCATCGTTTACTTTCTGCTTTTCGTTATTCAGGGTCATCGCTTTCAAAGATATTTTTCTGCCGATCCCTGCCATCGTTCCGGAAGCAGGATTAAAAGCGGAGGAAAAAGGATTGACCCAAAAAAAGCCTTCCTTTTTGAGCGTACCGTGATATTTACCGAAAAGCGTCAACACTACCGCCTCGTTCGGATTGACTGTTTTTAACCCGCACAGCATAAAAACCCCTACGACTAAAAGAACGACGCCCAGCACAATGAAAACGACCGATAATGCCTCAGGCCCGATCTGCCCGCAGAAGACGAAAAGCAATATCCCCGCAAGGATCATCGCTAAACATAGAAACAACATTCCCCAACCGCTCTTTGCATGCAAGATCTTTTCTTCCGTGCACTTTGTCTGGTGTTCCATACTACCTCCAAATAAAATTATTTTGATATTAAAATGATATCATAAATTAAATTATTTGTCAACAAAAAACCAAAAGGAGAGCAAAAATTTTGCTCTCCTTTTCAATCAGTTGTTATATCCGTTCGGATTTTTGCTTTGCCAATTCCACTGATCGCGGCACATTTCTTCTATGCCGTATTTCGCCTTCCAGCCCAAATCTCTGGCGGCCTTATCGGAATTTGCATAACATTCGGCTATATCTCCCGGTCTGCGGTCGCATATCACATACGGCAAGGTTTTCCCGCAAGCCTTTTCAAAAGCATGGATCATATCGAGCACGCTGTATCCCACTCCCGTGCCGAGATTATAGATATGTACGCCCGGTTCCTGCAATTTTTCGATTGCGGCGACGTGGCCGACGGCAAGGTCGACGACATGGATGTAATCGCGAACGCCCGTACCGTCTTTTGTAGGATAATCGTTCCCGAATACATTGATTTGCTTCAATTTGCCGCTTGCGACCTGCGCCACATACGGCATAAGATTGTTCGGAATTCCTTTCGGATCTTCACCGATCAGTCCGCTCGCATGCGCACCTACAGGGTTGAAATACCGAAGCAGTATCACATTCCAAGAATTGTCCGCCTTGTAAAGGTCGGTAAGAATACCTTCAAGATAATATTTCGTCGAACCGTACGGATTCGTCGTCCCGCCGGTTTTGCATTCTTCCGTGAGCGGCAGCTTTTCGGGGGTGCCGTAAACGGTTGCCGAGGAAGAAAAGACTATTTTTTTCACATTGTGGGCACGCATCGTTTCCAGGAGAACGAGTGTACCGTAAATGTTATTGTCGTAATACTCCAAAGGCTTTTTGCAGCTTTCGCCGACGGCCTTTAAACCCGCAAAATGAATCACCGAATCAATTTCGTTTTCGGAAAATATGGTATCCATTGCGGAACGGTCGCGGATATCCGCATTATAAAATTTAAAATCTTTCCCTGTAATTTTGCGAACCCGATTCATTGCTTCTTCGCAAGAATTACAGAGATTATCTACTACTGCAACGGAATAACCGCGGTCAAGCAGTTCCACGAGCGTATGGCTGCCGATAAACCCGGCGCCGCCCGTCAACAGAATCGTTTTCATTTTATACCTCCTGCAAATCCAGTTTTTCAATAAATTTTCTGAAACCTTTGCGGCCGTTTTCATCTTTTTTAAATACAGCCGTATTATCTAAAATCGCGGCACATACGCGGTTAACATATTCTTCGACGCGGCGGTGCGCTTCCGCCTTATCGGACGCCATTCCTTCGTCCATCAGCTTTCCGATCATAAAGCGATGAACGTACAGATCTTCCGATTCATTTTCAAGCGCTTTTTTGTTGTATGCGGCTTTTCCGCACAAAATGTTTTCAATCTCGTCCAGCTGACGCTTTAACCTGCCGGGAAGAATAAAGAGCCCCATCGCCTCGATCAGCCCGATTCCTTCGCTCTTTATGTTTTGGTATTCGGGATGCACGTGGAAAATGCCGTCGGGATATTGTTCGTTGGTTCGATTGTTCCGCAGCAATATCGTAAAAATGTATGTATCGTCCACTTTTCGGCAGATAGGAGATACCGTATTATGCGGCACTCCGTCCGTTTCGCATAAAATATCGCATTCCGGGCAGGAAAATTTTTCCCAAGCGGAAATAATATCGGAAGCCAGGGAGGCAACGGATTTTCTGTTCTTTCCGGAAAAAGTGATTCCGCTGTTGTACCAATCGAGGATACCGATTTGCAGATCGGGATATTTTTTCGATTTTAAGGCAACGGCCGTACGCGCATAATGCATGGGCATCAAATGCCGCCCGCCCTGAAAATGTTCGTGGTTTAAAATCGACCCGCCGACAATCGGCAGCGAAGCATTGCTTCCGATAAAATAATTCGGGAAAACGTCGACAAAATCGAGAAGTTTATCCGGCGTCGTGGAATCGACGTGCATAGGAGAATGCTCTTCCGAAACTGCGATGCAGTGTTCGTCATAATATGCATACGGAGAATACTGTACAAACCATTTCTTCCCCCCGAGAGACACTTTTACGGTGCGGATATTCTGCCGGGCAGGATGCGTAGCCGTACCTTCAAACCCTTCGTTCTCTTTGCAGAGGAGACACATGGGATATTTCCTTGTCTGCGGTGCGGTGAGAAGTTTGGCAATATCTTTATTTTTCTTTTCCGGTTTTGAAAGATTGACCGTGATCTCCAACGACCTTTCACCGTCGCTATAGTCCCATTTAAGATTTTTGGCTATCGCCGTTTTTTGAATATAGCCGTTTTTTACGGAGATCCCGTAGAGGTAGTCGCAGGCTTTCTGCGCCCCCTCTTCCTTTCGGATGCGCTGAAATTCTTCGTTTATTTTGGAAGGAGCCGGCGTAAGCAGACCGAATATGCGCGTACAGAAACGTTCGACGTTTTCTTCTTCCGCCAAGCCGTTCGCAAGAGCATATTCCCGAATTTCCGCATACAGAGTATCGGGCACATCCATTTCCGCAATATCGGAGAGATCGGGCGAGCCGTCGTACGGAGCCGCCAATTTCAGCTCGGCCAACAATAGATTCCGCATATAGATGACATCATAATCATGCAGATACAGGTACCGTTTTGCATACTCCAACAACCTTTCCGTCAACAATTCTCCGTTCATAAAAAACTCCGAAAATTATTTGAGGATAACGTTATTCCTCACTTATTTATTATACTACAACGTTAATGTACAGTCAAGTTTCTGGACAAACTTAAAAGGCAAAGATTTAAAAATCGAACGCATCGGCGCAATCATTTCACATCGGCGATTTGACGGCGCAAACAAAAAGATAAGCGCTTCGCAAGAGAAAAAGGAGACGCCTTGACGTCTCCTTTTCTCTTTAGCCTGGTAGGGACAGTAGGACTCGAACCTACGACCTCTCGCATGTGAAGCGAGCGCTCTAACCAACTGAGCTA
>CALVXE010000148.1 GCA_944368795.1 uncultured Clostridia bacterium
GGCCTCATGGTCAAGCGGTTAAGACGCCGCCCTCTCACGGCGGAAACTGGGGTTCGATTCCCCATGGGGCTACCAAATTTTATATCCGTCGGTATCACCGGCGGATATTTTTTTCTTTCGGTGAACCCGTCCCGCATATAAAACGCAATAATCAGCCCCTTCCCTTGCCCCGCACCTGGATGGTTGCGGGGCTTAATTTTCGGTAAAATTTAATAAATTACAAATAATTTTTAAAAAACCCCCAAAAAGATTGCCAATTCTTCATTTTTGTTTTATACTATATAATAAGTGAGGAATTAAGTCATGAATTTTAAAAATGTTTTTATTCAGCCGAATCTCAATTTTCGGCACTTGTGTGAAGAAGTTCCTGATCAGGCGGATTTCCGAATGCACCTGCACGACAGATTCGAACTGCTTTATTTTATCAAAGGCCATGCCAATTTCGTGATTGAAACTACGGTCTATGAACTGCACCCGCACTCGTTGGTCATTACCCGACCGATGGAATCGCACCAGTTAAAAATTCTTTCGGAAAAGCCATACGAACGTTACACGATGCACTTTCCGCAAGAATTGATCGACATCGTCGACCCGACGCAAAAGCTTACGGTGCCTTTTCTGGACAGGCCTTTGGGGATCAACAATGTTTTTCACGCATCGGAATTTTCCATCTCTCCCATCGATTTTTTTACGGCGATGGAGGCTCCGTACACAAACGACGCCGAAAGATTTACCAACATCACCGTCAATTTATACGCTCTGCTTGCTCAATTGTATGAAGCTTATGCGCATAAGCGGCAGAACCCTTTCGAAAACGAACAGTCCCCCGTATATGAAATCGTCAAATACATAAACCAACATTTATTTGAGCCTCTCTCCATCAAGTCGATCGCCGCGACATTTTATTTGAACGACTCGCAGCTCAGCCGCATCTTCAAAAAGGCGGCGGGCATCCCTTTGTGGGATTATATCGTCAGCAAACGGCTGATTTCCGCAAGAAAACTCATTCGTGCAGGCACACCCGCCACGTCTGCTTATTATCAATGCGGATTTAAAGATTATTCTTCCTTCTATCGGCTGTATATCAAAAAATTTAAAACCTCACCTAAAGAAGACTACGTCAAAAAAGAATTCTTGTTTACCGATGAATATTGAGCCTTTGCAAAAACATGCATAAACCGAGAAATTTTTCGGACTATACAAGATAAAAAGCACCCGCCCTTCCGGGCAGGTGCTTTTTGTTTATTCAAACCATAAACCTTAATTCTTAAAGAGGATATTTAAATCCGACGTTTGCTCTTTTTGAAAACCAATACTGCCGCTGCGCCCAATAGGACCGAACCGAGCACGCCCGCACTTACGGAAACGCTCCCCTGGCACCCGCCTCCGACGCTTTCCAAATTCGCAAAGCTATCGTTCAGCTGTGCAAGGCACGCGTCAACTTCGCTCTGGGTTGCGCTTGCGTTCGCCAAGATCTCCTCTGCCGCCTGCAAAGCTTCGCGGAGCGCCGCCGCGCTTTCATCCGTATAATCGTCGAGGTTCGTGTCTTTTAACTCGTCGTAGCGAGACTGTAACGCGCTCTTATCGGCTGTTACGGCCGTCAATTCGGATTCCGCTTTCTCCAATGCTTCGATTGCAGCCTCGATCGATTCTCTCGAAGCGCCCGCATCCTCTAAAACGCTCTTTGCCTGTTCCAACGCGGCACGAAGCGCGTCGGCGCTGTTCTGCGTATAATTCGCAAGAGACAGATCCTTCAGAGCAAAATATTTTACGTTCAGATATGCGCTATCCAAATTCTTAAGGGCATTATCGATTTCAAACTGCATCGCCTCGCTATCGGCAAGAACAGCCTGCACATCGCTTAAAGCCTGATCAAATGCAGCGTTCCCTTCCGCAACATCTTTCCATTCTTCATAACGCGCACTCAATTCGCTCGAATTGCCCTTCTCGTATAAATCGGCAAACGCGCCTTCAAGATAGTGCAAAGCATCTTCGATGTCGAAAAGGCTCGCATTCGTATCGGAAAGCACAGCCTCGGCGGCCGTAAGCGCGTCGGTAAGTTCCGCAAAACTCTTCTGTGTATACTGGCCGGCTGCGACCGACGAATACGCGTCATAGGAAGTTTGCAATGAATTTTTTGCATCCGCCGCCGCAGGCTTGGTATCATAAACAGAAAATCTGTACAATGACGTTTCCGTCGCCGCGCGCTCCGTTATCGAAAGCCTTATAAAGCGATACGACCGGGTAGAATCAAGTTGTACCGCATCTTGCGTACCCTCTAAGCCCGTGCGATCCACTTCCTTGAGCAGTGTCCAGGACCCGTTTTCGGAATCGCCGGCTTCGATCGTGTACTTTTGCGGAGCGGATTTCCAATCGAACTCAAACAAATCAAAGGATTTCTTTTCCCCGAGATCGATCGTCATGGACGGAGCCGAATCGCTGTCGAGAGGTCTCCAATACGTGGAATCGCTGCCATCCACCGCGTTCCCGGCATGGTTCGAACCGTTTACGGTCGTACGGCGCGCTTTGGTGTTGCGGGCAAGATCTTCAAAGTTCATTTCGTTAAAAGCCGATTTTAATTTCGTGTATGCGGTAAGCAACAAATCTTCGTCGGCACAATCCTTATCGAGAAGAGTCTGCGCAAATTCGATCCTGTTTTTCAAGAGCTGCAAATCGGAAGCGCTGCAATCATACATCGTGAAAGAAGCGGCTTTGAAAATCTCGTTTTCAAGCATCGTATGCGCAGTTTGAACAAAATCGTCTCCGTAAACTTCAAACTCATAAAGCGAATTCCACAGGGAAGAATTCTTTTCCAAAGTCCGCATGCGCACATAACGCGCCTGCGTATCCGCAAACAATACGGACGTATCGTTCCGTCCATACATAGAACTCGACCATTCGTTCCCGCGCCCTTCCGCGACGACCGTCCAATCGGACTCTTCACTTCCGTCCGATTTCGTCAGTTCGGTGGCCACTTCTATTACGTAACGCATGGAGAAATTTTCCCAATAGAGTTCGACGCGGTTGACCGTGTGTACCTTTCCTAAATCGATGAAAATGTAATGATTTTCATCTCTCTGCTCGGTTGCCCAGCGGGAAGAATCGGTATATTTTACGCCGTCGGTTACCAAATCGGCAGTCCAGTCTTTGCGAGTCTGGCTGGCATACGCAGTTTTCCCTTCCGCAAGGTTCAGCGAAACGTGATCTGCCGCCGCCCCCGCATAGTCCGCAATGAAGGAGGTCATTTCGTTATACCACTTGGCCACTTCTCCCAGCTGCGAAACAAAGCTCTGCGAAATTCTCTCGAATCTTGCGGAATCGATCTTTCCTTCCAGGGAGTCGAACATGATCTTGTAGTTCATCACCTGATTCTTCGCATCTTTCAACCCTTGATAAACATTCTCAAGCATTGTCTTTCCGTTCGACATGACAAAGTCATACGGAACGTGGTGGAACCAAAATAAAAGCTCTTCGGGACAGGTATTGATATCCGCATAAATCGCTCCTAAGGCATCTGAGTACAACTCTGTAGCATCGGGATTCAGTCCCGTGCCCGTCGATGTACGGTTGTGCCCCATTCCTTCCTCGTCAACGCGGATGGAATCGTTCCCGTTCCTGTAATCCAGCGCCGCCGAAAAATGCGTTCCTGAATCGACCGTCATCCCTAATCCGTAGGGATCGGTATACGCCATATACGTTTCCCATGAAGTGCGCATAATTGAGCCGAGCGTATCAATGACCTCTTCGTTATGACCAAAAGTCATCTTTATCCAAGAATCGGTAATTTCTTCTTCTTCGATATCGGGATCCCATGCAAGTTTACCGAACCCGTACCAGTTGGCCTGCGCCAGTTCAAGCCTCGTCCAGTTGGTATCGTCGCCGATATTGGCAACCCCCGCGATCAGGGAGGTCGTTTGATCATAAACGGTCCCTTCGACAATGCTCTTCAGCGTCGTTCCTTCCGAGGTATTCGGATTATCTTCCGTTACCATCATATCCGTTTCGAGATAGTATTTCCACATCGGAATAAGATAGCACAGATGCGTCGATTGGCCGGTATATTCCTGCGTTATCTGCAATTCAAGCCCCATATTTGTATCTGTCATGCCTCCGAAGAGAGGCGCAACGGGTTCAATCGGCAGAAAATCTCGCGGTCCGTTTTTTGACTGAACAACTACATTGTCGTTGAATTCCCCATCCAAAGGTTTAAAAAATCTGTATGCTTGGTTCGCAACATCCGAGGAAAGCTGGTTTGCAACCTTGCCGTACACGAACGCGCGCCACATGACGACCGCATCGTTGTGCGCAGCAAGGATATCCGAAAACATATTTGCCCCGTCGGCATGCGTTCTGCCGTATTCGGAAGGGCCTGACTGTCCTTCCGAATCCGCCTTTACGAGAACGCCGGCAAAATCAGGAATTAAAGCATATATCTCGTCGAATTTTGCTTCCCACCACTCGACGACGCCTGTATCGAATGGATCCGAGGTAGAAAGTCCGCCGAGTTTTTCCGGACTGTCGAAGCGCACTGTAAGTGCGAGACGGATCCCCCATTTGCGGAACACGTCCGCAATTTTTGCGACTTTCGGCAAATTTTCCGTCTTTATGTAATCGATCTGCGTATTGACGTTGTTGATGACGATCGTATTGATACCGATCGATGCGTTCGCCCGCGCAAAATTTTCGTAGCGGGGATCGACGGTATCAGGCAGTTCAGACCAATTATAAATGGAACGGCCGGCATAGCCGCGTTCGATCGACCCGCTCCAATTGTCCCACTGGTCAAGTACGCGCCATTCAATTTTGGGCGCATCCGCAACCGAAATATCCGTAATCGGTTCGCGGCACTGCAGCATTTCAAGCAATTCGAACGCTCCATACAGGACGCCGTTCACTCCGCCGCCGGCTATCACCGTAACATCGTTTCCGCTATAAGAAGCAGATTCAATGAGATATCCCTCTTCATCCAATGCATTCACTGCCGATTCGCCGAGGACTTCTTTTACGATCGCCGAGTCTTTTGTACCCACGACCAAAGCGCCCGAATCGGTAATCGAATCCTGCGACGGAATATTTTGACTGAAAAGGCCCTCCAATCCCCTTTTCAGTTCTGCTTCCGCCGATGCGATCACTTCTTCGGACCCGCTTTCCGGAACGACGAGGTAGCCGAAAGCATTTTCCGCAGCACTGCGGTATTCGTTATCTTCTATATAGCGATAGCGCAGCCACAGATCGTATCCGTCTTCGCCCTCAGCCTCATCTGCCTTTGCGAAAACATTTGCCGAAACCAGCCACCCGATGCTCAAAACGAGCACCGCAGACAGCAATACGGCAAGCAACCTTACAACATTTTTAGAAAATATCTTTCCCATGTTTTGATTATAGCATGAAACTTACGCAATTTCAATTGCAAAATCCGTTTTTTATATTGTAAATCTTTGTCTGAACAAATCGTATTATTGAAACGCACAGCGAGCCATCGCCCGATAAATATTTTTTAATCGCCATTTATAAAGAAACCTTCGGCTTTAAAATTGCCGAAGGCTTCTTGTGTTTGATTAAATTCTCTGTGCATCGCTATGTGTCCTGATTTTAAAGTCTGCAACCGCACGTCCGAGCCACAATTCGCGGGCTTTTATTTACGCTTTCGGGACTATCAATTCCATATCCGAATCGGGATAGGAACAACAGGGATGCAGATACCCGAATTTTGCATCGGCCAACCTGCGTTTATCTGCGCCGGCAATTGAAAATTTCCCCGAAAGGAGTTTGCTGTGGCAGAAACCGCACCCTCCCGCGCGGCATTTTGAGGGAACTTTCAATCCCGCCCGTTCCATCGCGACGAGGATCGTTTCCCGCGAATCGGCAGGGATTGTATACGTATCGAACCCGATGTGCACGGTAAGCGTATACAGTTTCTTCTCCGCATCCCGCATACCGACACAGTTCGCTTCCTTTTTTATGCGGCGAAGAGGAATGTTGAGAGAAGCGAGCTCCTTTTCCGCAAAGGCATACATCGCCGCAGGTCCGCACATCATGACCGTATAATCGCCGGAAACATATTTGCGCAGCAGTTCTGCGCCGATAAACCCGTGTTCATAGCCCTCTTTTTCTTCATCGCTCAATACATATATCACCTTGATTTTGTCTGAAACAAGCGCATCCAACTCCTTCTTGAAAATGATCTCGTCTTCCGTTTTTGCCCCATAAAATATCGTGAGGGTATACTCATCCGTTCCTGCCGTTACGGCCTGCGCCATGCTGTAAAATGGTGTAATGCCGCTGCCGCCCGCGATCGCTACGATCTGTTTCGCGTCTTTGATCGGTTCATAGCAAAAATCGCCCGAAGGATCGCCTAAAGCGAACACGTCCCCCGTCTTTGCATGATCGAAAAGATACCCCGAGAAAAACCCGCTTTTCTTTACCGTGAGCGACACACGCTTCTTTAACGCTTCCTGAGGGGCGGAAGATATGGCATACGGGCGGGAGACCTCGCTGTTTCCGATCTTACACCCGAGCGTCAGATATTGCCCCGCCCGAAAATAAAAGGGTTTATCCGTCTCAAAAGTGTAGGTCTTGGTGTCCGCCGTGTTCTGTTCGATTTGAACGAGAGCAGCGTTTTGGTAACCCGGATGGAGTATATGCGCCGTTTCATTGACCCGATAGCTTTTCGGCAGCGGAGCAGAAGAACCTTCCGCGAGCATTTTGCGCCGATTTGGTACCAGTTTTTTGAAGCGAAGAAGATCCATAAATCCGAAAATCTGTTTTTTGAAAGTGAAAGCCATGGCTCAGCCCTCCCTCTTAATGTCGCCGACCGTTTGGCGGCCGGAAATATCGCCTGAAAAATAAGCGCTGGAATACCCGGAAAGGCGCATCGCATAGCCGCCGGCAAAGCGCAGTCCGCGTATTTTGTGATCTTCCGCCATCATCTGCAGCCGAGGCATCAGGCCGTCCCAATATTGCGATTCGTATCCGTAAATAACCCCTTCCGGATGCCCGCAATACCGCGCATACGTCATCGGCGTTGCTACGGAAATCTCCTCAATGTGGCGGCGCAATTCGGCTCCCATATCCTGTTCGAAGCGGTCGATCATCTTGTTGGCAACATACTCTTTTGCCTTGAAATAATCTTCCGCGCTCACATTGCCCCAATCGTCGGTCATATACAAAGTCGTAAAATACATCATGCACGTCCCTTTCGGAGAACATTCGGGATATGCACGATTCAGACAGACTGTCGCCTGTACATTATTGTTTTTGATCGTACGCATCGCATCGTATTGCGCCGCCGTATCCATTGTATCGTACAGGAAATAGTTATGATTGGATATGCCAAGTTCGTCCGCGTCGGCGTCCAGTCCCAAAAACATTGTAAAACCTCTGCCCGCAAATTTGCGCGCGTTGGTCGCACGAATTTCTACTTCGGGAACTTTATCCATCATCTTACCGAACACAAGGTGCGGCGCACAGTTCGCCACAACGTGCCGCGTTTCAATTTGTTCTTTGCCGTCCAGTATTACTCCCGCAATGCCGCCGTCGTTTTTATCCGTCAACAATCCGGTCGCTTCGGTATTAAACAGCACATCTCCGCCCAATTCGCGGATACGCTCTACAAGCGCGAGAGAAATTTCATGCGAACGCATTTTCGGCATGCTCGCACCGCGTCTGATATAACGATTGACCATGCTTGCATAATGCACAAAACTCAAATCGTCGCAGTGCGCGCCGAGATAACACCAATACGCATTGAGAATGTCTTTCGCTTTTTTCGGCATTTTTAATGCTTTCAGCACCTCATTTACCGAATAAGAACCCGCCCGCACAAAATTGCCGTACTTGCCGACCATTATTTTTGAATCGGTTTTGCCGTTCACGGAAGAACTATATGCCTGCGCAAGGCGTACTTCTTCGGCCAGGTCGAAAAATTTCAGCATGGAAGGCCTGCTGCCGGGCACATATTTTTCCATCGCGTCTATAAAGTCTTTTACGCCGAAGGGCATGGTCGCATCGATCTTTTCCGCACGCGAAATAACGCGATAGGCCTCGGGGATCTGCATCCAGTCGATCTTGTCCGTTACCCCAAGCTGATCGAACAGTTCGCGAACGTCTCCCGCATTGTCCGCCGTACCGAAATCGTTCAGTTCGTGCAAAGACGCTTCAAATTCAAACCTTCCGCGACGGAAACTGGTGGCAAAACCACCCGGAAGGTTGTGTTTTTCCACAAGCAAGGTCTTTGCGCCGCCCTGCAAAAGCCGTATCGCCGCGACCAGTCCGCCGTTCCCGGCGCCGATCACCACTGCATCGTACTTTCTCATGGTTTACTCCTTTATTCTTTATTTTTCAATTCGCCGATCAAACCGCGGCAAACGTCGGAAAGCATCGAACGCACCTCTTCCTTCGAAAATTTTGCCGCTCCCGCAGCTATCATCGCTGCAATTCCATGCGAAAAAAGCCACATGTCGCGGTAGATGGTTTGCGCTTTTTTTTTTTCGATATGCTCGCTTTCTTCAAGTACATTTAAAATATACTGCATCTCGATGCGGGCGCCGATTACATCTATACGCCCGAAATCGCTCATAAAAAGCAGCCTGAAAAGTTCGCGTTCTTCCTCAGCAAAGGAAATATAATTCATCCCGATCGTCATATACGGAGGCAGATCTTCCTCTTTGCGACGCAGACATTCACCGAAAATACGAAGCGCTTCCCGGAATAATTCCCCTTTCAGCTCCTCCATATTCGAAAAATGCCAAAAAATCGGCTGTGTAGAACAGGATAGCTTTTTTGCAAGGGCTTTTGCCGTCAATTCATCTGAACCCTTCTCCCGCACCAACGCCAAAGCTCCTTCCAATATCTGCTCCCTCGTGATTTTCGGTTTAGGCGGCATTGCAAAACTCCCATCGTTATATTATATACGTTATATATTATATACTATATATCCGATTTGTCAATAGTGATTTGAAAAAAAAGTCTGAAAAATATCAATGCGCGGATAAAAATAAAAGTCGAGAAAAACGATGAGTTTTTCACGACTTTCATGAAGCGGCTTTTTCATTCCGCTAAAATGGGTTTAATGAATAAAATGCTGCAGCAAAACGAGCAGAAGGGTTGCAGATTACGTTTTTTTAAATGTGAGCACAAGGGAGAGTTTACTAAAACGTAAATGACCGAATCCCGATACATGAAGAAAGGGCGCAAGATGCGCCCTTATCCTCGGTTTGGTGCGGCTGACAGGACTTGAACCTGCAAGGTTGCCCACCGGATTCTAAGTCCGGCGCGTCTGCCAGTTTCGCCACAGCCGCATGGAGATATTGTACACTATTTCCTCAAAAAAAGCAACGAACAGTGCACGGCAATAATATTTTCCTTCAATTTTTTCAGATGCTCGATTTCCTTATGACAAAAGGGCGGCTTGCGCCGCCCCCTTTCATTTTCAATTTCCGCAGCAGTCGTTGTTGCAGCTACTGCAACAATTGCAGCAACAAAGCGCGTATTGACGGCAGTAATAACACTCATCACAGCAAACACTGCCGCTGCCATGTTTGCCGAAGCCGCAGCAAGAGCGATTGCGGCAGCAACACTGCGAGCAGCCGCCCGTATTCCCCTGCGCTTCCGCAGACGAATATCCGCCTCCGCATCCGTAATTTCCGCAGTTGCCGCATCCGCATGTATTGCGGGTATTTCCCCGATTACCGCAACCGCAATTGCAGCGGTTGTTTCCGCAACCGAACAGGACTGAATAAAGTAAACACATAACGATTTGTCCCCTCGTAAATAAAATAGGAGTTGCCTCCACTTTCATTGTATGCGAGAAGGAACAAAAGCGCCAATCTTTTATTCTGCCGCACAAAGCAAATTGCCGTCGTCATCGTACTTCTGCAAATTTTTCTTTTTCAAACACGGCACGGAAAAATAAAATCCGAGCGCCACCCCTGTACCGAGAAGCCAGCCGATCGCCCATGCCCAGCCAACTCCCGCAAAACCGAGAAACGGCGTGAGAATAAATACGAAAGCCACACGCAGGATCAAATCGGTAAATGTACTCACCATAAACCCCACATTTCCGTTGCATCCCCGTACTGTCCCGTCCGCGACGACTTTCACATTTACGACAAAAAAGAACGGCGCGGCAATTCGAATATACTGCATACCCGTCTGCATTGCCAAGGCATAACCCCCTTCTTCTGCCATAAAAAGGCCTACCAACGGCTGTGCAAAAATCAGGCACGCCGCCACAAATACGGCAGTAAGTACCGTCGAAATCACGAGAGCCGAGCGAAAGCCCTGTTTGATCCTTCGGAATTTTCGCGCCCCGTAACATTGTGAAACAAAATTTGTCAGCCCGTTTGCACAGGTACAGAAGCAGGTCGTGCAAAAAACAAGCAGCTTGAACCCGGCCGTGAACCCGTTCGTGATTCCTATGCCCAGTGCGTTCGCCAGCTCGTTGATGCGCACTTGTATAATTAAATTCCCCACGGAGACGAAACTATTCTGCAAGGCAACAGGGAGAGCCAAAAGCAGAAGCGTTTTCAGCAATGCGGAAGAAAATATCGTCGGGCGTTCCTGCGTTTCCAACTTTTTCAGGCGCAAAAATACCGCTATCAACGTCAATATACAAGCCGCTCCCTGCGCAATGAATGTAGCCCAGGCGACCCCTGCCACGCCCCAAGGGCGCACCATCACAAGATCGAGAACAATGTTCGAAACGGAAGAAAAAACGAGAAAAAAGAAGGGAGTTTTGCTGTCTCCCAAGGCAGAAAATATACCCGTACCGAGATTGTATAATATTAAAAACGGCAAGCCGAAATAGTAAATATTCAGGTATGTAACGCTCTCATCCATTGCCTCGGCAGGCGTCTTTAAAGCGTCGAGCACCAGTCGGCAGGTACTTACCCCCACAATCAGCAGGAGAGCGCTGAGTACGGAAAAGGATATCAAGGCGGTAAACACCGTCGATTTCACTTTCGCGTTCTCCTTTGCCCCAAAAAAGCGCGAAGCGAGAACTGCACATCCGGCATTTGCGCCGAGAGCGACCGCCATCAAAATATTTACGATCGCCGTAGAAGCGCCGATCGCCGTCAATGCTGTCGGGCCGGCAAATCTCCCGGCAATAACCGTATCGGCAAGGGTGTACAGCTGCTGGAACACCGCACTTCCAAACAACGGCAATATGTATAGAAGCAATACTTTCCAAGGTTTTCCGACCGTGAGATCTGTCGTCATAATGTTTGCCTTCCTGTTCCCGAAAATCGTACTGCGAAATTATAGCACCGCACAAACGCAAAGTAAAGCGATTGCACGGCCCTCAATTTTTCTTTATTTCTTCCATTGTGTGCGGAAAAGCGTCCGCACTTCTCTTTTTCAGGCACAGGACGGCGAAAACGACAAGCATAGCCACAGGAACAGCCATTCCGAATGCGATCCCTGCACGTATATTTCCGCCGAAAGCGTCCGCGATCGCCCCCACGGCCGAAGGGCCGAGCATACACCCCGCGTCCCCGGCAAGAGCGAGCAAGGCGAACATCGCGGTGCCGCCCTTCGGAATACGTTCGGAGGCATACGAAAAAGTTCCGGGCCACATGATCCCTACAAACAAGCCTACAACACCGCACCCCGCCAAGCCGACCCAAGCCACGGGAGAAAACGCACACATAGCATACCCTACTATGCATCCCGCCGCGGACAGCATCAGCGCCGGCCGAATCGCTATCTTTACCCCGAACAGCGAAAACAGAACGCGCGATATCCCCATACAGATCGCGAACATGCACGGACCGAACAGATCTCCGATCGTTTTCGAAACATTCAACCCGGACTCCGCAAAGGAAGAAGCCCACTGACTCACAGCAATTTCGCTGCTGCCTGCACAAATAAATAAAAAGGCGAACAGCCAAAAAGAACGCGTCTTTAAAACTTGGGCAACGCGCATTCCGTCTTCTTCATCTACTAAACAATATATCGGCACAAATAAGAAATAGACGGCATTCAGCAGAGGAACCGCCGACCAGATCACTGCCAAAATCATCCAGTTATCGATACCCGCCAACACAAAAAACAGTGTCGAAAGAGCGACAACGGCAACCTGTCCCCAACAGTAAAAGGAATGCAAAAGGCTCATTGCCGCCTTTTTATTTTCAGACGGACATGCCTCGACCACCGGGCTTACGAGAACTTCGATCAATCCTCCCCCGACCGCGTAAATTGCAGACGCGATGAACAGTCCTGCCGCCGGGACGGGCAGAACGTTCGGCAGCACGGCGAGTAAAATAAGCCCCGTCCCCGCCAACAAATGCGCTCCGACCATACAGGTCCGATACCCGAGCCTATCCGCAAATTTCGAAGCAAACAAATCGGTCAGGAGCTGCACGCCGAAATTTACCGTGATCATCGTTCCGATCAAGGTAAGCGAAATGCCGTACGATTCATTAAAGGTCAAAAATAAAAGCGGGGCAAAATTATTGATGATCGCCTGCGTAATATACCCCGAATAACAGGCAACGATCGTATGCCGAACGCCGAGTTTTTTCATATTTAAGCGATCCCTCTTCCGCAGTTTCCCCGTCAACCGCCCTGCAGTTCTTTGACCATCTGCCGATACTCGAGCGGAAGATAGCC
>CALVXE010000149.1 GCA_944368795.1 uncultured Clostridia bacterium
CTTATAACGTTTATTGTTTGGATGATACTGCGTGCGTGCGGCGTTGCGGATGTTGCGGTTTCAGAAGTGCTGCGTATGGCGATCAGCGTTCTCGTAATTTCATGCCCCTGCGCTTTGGGACTGGCAACTCCGGTCGCCGTAATGGCCGCAACCGGGCGAGGAGCCTCTCTCGGAATTTTGTATAAGGATGCCGAAGCGCTGCAGAAAACAAAATATATCCGTACATTGCTTCTCGATAAAACGGCAACCATTACGGAAGGAAAGCCGCGCGTTACAGATATTTCCCTCTTTCACGAAGCAGCGGAGGGGGAAGTTATCGGCATCGCGGCGGGAATTGAATCTTTTTCCAATCATCCGCTTGCCGAATGTGTGATTTCCTACGCAAAAGAGAAAAATATTTCGGCGGAAAAGGATATAACAGATTTTTGTTATTTACCGGGAAAAGGCGCTCGGGCGCTTTTTAGAAAAGAAGAATGTCTGATCGGAAACCGCCGATTGATGGAAGAGAAGAATGTTTCTGCGGAAAGCGGTTTAGCCGTTGCGGAAGGGTATGAAAAATTGGGGAAAACCGTCCTGTATTTTGCAAAGGGAGGTGTGCTGTGCGCGGTAATCGCAATCGCCGATACGCTGAAAGAAGGCAGCCGAGAAGCAATACAAGGGATATACGAACGGAAAATGATCCCGGTCATGCTCACGGGAGACAGCCGCCGCGCGGCAAAGGCTGTTGCGGATCAGGTCGGAATCGAGAAAGTTTATGCAGATGTTTTGCCGGAAGATAAATTGAATGCCGTAATCGAAAATAAAAAGAACGGATTTACGGCCATGGTCGGCGACGGCATCAACGATTCCCCGGCTCTGAAGGAAGCCGACGTGGGCATTGCAATGGGGAACGGCACGGATATAGCCATCGATTCGGCGGACGTCATCTTGGTCGGAGGAGATTTGAGGTCGATCAATACCTCGGTTGATTTAAGCAAGGCGGCAGTGCGCAATATTCACCAAAATTTATTTTGGGCCTTTATCTATAATCTGTTGTGCATACCGATTGCGGCAGGCGTCTTGTATCCGATCGGAGTGGTCCTTGATCCTATGTACGGCGCCTTAGCAATGAGTTTAAGCTCTGTGTTTGTGGTAACGAACGCTTTGCGGCTGATGCGCTTCAAACCGAAGAGGAGTCATCCGCAAGCGGAATATAACAAGGAGGTAACGAACGGAAATATGCAGAAGACTTTGAAAATTGAAGGAATGAGCTGCTCGCATTGCAGCTCCCGCGTTGAAAATGCGCTCAATGCGATCGACGGGGTCAAAGCTTCCGTCAACTTAAAAAAGAAGTGCGCTCTTGTAGAAACGGACGTGCCCGACGAAATCCTGATAAAAGCCGTTGAAGATGCCGGATATAAAGTAACAAAAATAAAATAAACGGAACAGCCCTTTGCTATTGCAAAGGGCTGTTCCGAATTACGCATTACAGTTGTTGCAGTTACAGCAAGAAGATCCGGATGCACTTGTTAAAGCAAGATTTTGGCAAACGATCAGCGCAAGGAAACACAAAAGTTCCGCGTTGCTGAAACAGTTGGTTCGCTTCAGTAAATACAGAAGAGCTAACCATAAAACGATGTCCTTATTCAACGGATCACCTCCTTTTAGATTCTTTCCGACAAAAGAAGTAAAATTGCGACAGAACTCGAAATGTGTATATATTGACATATCAGCGATTGAGCCTTACAATTAAATTATTAAATTTATGAGGTGGCAGGAATGCTGACAGAAACTCTGTTGTTGGACAAAAGAACGCAGTCTCTGGTGGAAAATTATGTTCCGGAGGGGGAGGTTTTAGAAGGGATCGTAGGATTTTTTTCGGTATTTGCCGATAGTACGCGCGTACGCATTCTATCTGCTCTCGCAATCACGGAAATGTGTGTTACCGATATATCCCGCGTATTGGACATCAATCAGACGACGGTTTCCCATCAATTGCGCTTTTTAAAAAATTTAGGGATCGTAAAGAGCAACCGTTACGGAAAAGTAATATTTTATAGTTTAAAGAACGATACCGTAAATGACGTGCTTTTAAAAGGTGTTGAGTTTTTGGGGTATTAAACAAAAAGGGCGACGGTTAGTTGCTCTTTTTTATTTGCAAATTCAGGCGGTATAATGTATAATGATGGAAGAACGAAACACAACTTTCGACGATATATAATATGAATGAAATTCAGGAAAAGTTAAAACTTTTGCCCGATGAACCGGGCGTCTATATCATGCTGGATCGGGATGGGAATGTGATTTATGTCGGAAAAGCCCGGATCCTGAAAAATCGTGTTCGGCAGTATTTTCATTCTTCGGTGAAAACGGAAAAAGTTGCGGCCATGGTTGCCAACATTGCCGACTTTTATTATATTATTACAAAATCAGAAATCGACGCGCTTTCTCTTGAAAATAATCTCATAAAAAAGTACAAGCCGAAATATAACATTCTGCTGAAAGACGATAAAACTTATCCATATATAAAAATTTCTACGGCGGAAAAATTTCCGTCGTTCACGATTTCGAGAAAGCTGAAAAAGGGCAGCCGCTATTTTGGGCCGTACATGGGAGGCGTGCGCGTTCGCGATGTTCTGGAAATTTTGAATTTAGCTTTCGGTGTTCGTCTTTGCACGGTGGCAATCGGCGATAAACCCAAAAAACCGTGCTTAAATTATCATATTCATCGCTGTTACGCTCCGTGCGCTCATATGATTTCTGAAACCGAATACGGCGAAAAGGTTAAGGCGGCAATGCGCTTTTTAGACGGGGAAGATTCCGAAGTGGAAGAACTTCTGCGCGAAAAAATGCAGGCATATGCGGAAGCGGAAGAGTTTGAGATGGCAATGGATTGCAGAGATAAATTGGAAATGCTGTCCAAAATCGCTTTGAAACGGATCACTTCTCTCAATCGAGACATCAATGCGGATGTAGTCGCGTATGTAAGCAATAATCTGTATGCCGCGATAAACGTCTTACTGATCCGCAGGGGAAGTATGCAGGGGGCCAGTACTTTTGCCGTTGAAAATGCTTCATCGGATGCCGAGGCTCTCACGTCCTTTTTGTCGCAATATTATTCCAAACATCAGATACCGGACGAATTGATCGTGCAGAATTTTTGCGAAAGCGCATTGGTGGAAGAATTTTTTCGGAGTGAATACAATAAATGCGTGGACGTCGTCAGCCCGAAGCAAGGGATTCGCAGGCAGCTTTTGGAAATGGCAGAAAACAATGCATCCGAATATCTTGAAAAAGCGATCGATAAAATCAAACATAAAGAGGATATGACCGTAAACGCTTGCGCTCGGTTACAAAAGATATTGGGGCTTTCCCGCTATCCTCGCAGAATGGAATGTTATGATATTTCGAACATAAGCGGCGTTGATAAAGTGGGTTCGATGGTAGTCTTTATCAACGGCGAGGCGGATCGTTCCGGCTATCGGCGGTTTAAAATTAAAACAGTGGAAGGGGCAAACGATTTTGCCAGCTTGCAGGAAGTTTTGGCTCGCCGGTTGGCGAAATTGGGTACGGAAGAAGAGGAACGCTTTGCAAAACCGGATTTGGTTATTATCGACGGGGGTAAGGGGCAGCTCGCGGCAGTCAAAGAAATTTTCGAGCAAAAAAATATTCGCGACATTGATTTGATTTCACTGGCGAAACGTGAGGAAGAAGTGTTTACTTTGCAGTCGAAAGATAGTATAATACTGGATAAGAGAGATTATTGTCTGCAAATGTTACAGCGGATTCGCGATGAAGCGCATCGCTTCGCGATTACTTTCTTCCGCAATATTCACAGCAAACGTTCTTTGACTTCCGTTTTGACTGAAATACCGGGGGTCGGGAAGATCAAGCGCAGGGCGTTGATTGAAAAATTCGGAACGATCGATCGTATCATGAAAGCGAGTGTTTCAGAACTTGCCGAAGTTGAAGGTATCGGATTGAATTTGGCGCAGGGGATCAAAAAATACTTTGAGGATGAACTTTAATTATGCAATATAAGCTTATCGTTTCCGATTTTGACGGAACATTGCGTCAGACGGCCGGAGGCATTTCAGAAGAAAATATAGAGGCGATCGGGGCATATGTAAAAGCCGGCGGCATTTTTGCTCTCTGTACGGGAAGAATGATGTCATCCATCTTGCCGTATGCAAAGCGGCTCGGGCTGAAGGGGTTGATCGTCGCTTATCAAGGGGCTATTATTCAGGACATTGAGTCGGGTCAGGTTTTCCGCGATGCAAGGATCCCGAATGCCGATGCCGTTGCGATTTGCCGTTGTTTAGAGCAGGGCGGCAATCATATCCATGTTTACGATGGCGACGTGCTCTATGTGAACAAGGATGACGATTTCAAAAAATGGTATGAACGCGCATGTTCCGTCGAAGGGATTTTGACGGATTTTGAGATTTCAAAAAGGGTGGAAGCAAAAAGGATTTGTCCGCATAAGATCCTGGTTGTTTGTTCGGCAGCAGACCGTGATAAAATTTTTACCGAATTATCTGCAAAGTTAGGGGACAAATATTATGTAACCACGAGTATGGAGTATTTGGTCGAAATAACCGCCAAGGGCTGCAATAAAGGAGATGCGCTGCGCTTTTTGGCAGATTACTTTAATATTCCGATCGCAAATACGATTGCAATCGGCGATAATTACAACGATCTGCCAATGATACGCGCCGCAGGCCTCGGGGTCGCGGTGGGGAATGCCGAACAGACAGTACAGGAGCAAGCCGATGTCGTTACGCGCGTTTGCGACGAAGGCGGCGTAGGCTATATTATACGGAAATACGGATTGGGGGAATCATTATGAACGAGCAGGAAACGATACTTTTAGACAGTTTTTGTACGAGTTTAGACCTTGAAATCGTTTTTGCCGGCAGGGGAAAAGTTACGCTCACGTCTTACAGCGTAACGCGGCCCGGCTTGCAGTTGGCAGGTTTTTTTAAGTATTTTGATTCATCCCGCATTCTTGTCCTCGGCAATTCCGAATACGAATTCATGCGCGATCTTCCTCCGGATATTCGCAGAGAAAGAATCGAAACCCTGCTTTCGTATCACGAAATTCCGTGCATAATCCTGTCGCGCGATTTGCCGGTTTTGCAGGAACTGATCGAGGCGGCCAGAAAAACAGGCTGCCCCATCTTGCGGACGGAAAAAATCACTACGGCGATCATGAATGATCTCTTCTTTTATTTGAACGAAAAGCTTGCTCCTTCGATGACGATGCACGGCGTTCTGATGGATGTTTCCGGCGTAGGAATTTTATTGACGGGGCACAGCGGCGTCGGAAAGAGCGAAACGGCAATGGAGCTGATCAAACGCGGGCATCGCTTGGTGGCCGACGACAGCGTTATCATCAAGCGCGTTTCCGAACAATTGGTCGGAACATCTCCCGAAACGATACGGTATTTTATGGAGCTGCGCGGAATAGGGATCATCAATATAAAAAACATGTATGGGTCCGGTTCTATTTTGAACGAAAAGAATATCGAGCTTGTCATGGAACTTGAAAATTGGGAGGAGGGGAAAGCCTACGACCGACTGGGAGAGGGGACTTTATACGAAACGATTCTCGGAATAAAAGTCATGAAGCATATAATCCCGGTAAAACCAGGAAGGAATTTATCCATCATCATCGAAGTCGCGGCGCGCAATTTCCGTCTGAAGAGTATGGGATATGATGCAGCGCAAGAATTGATCTCCAGGACTATCGGAAGATAAACAAAAAGGAAGGCCCCTTATATCGGGGTCTTTTTTCTCTGTATGGTTGCCGTCGCGGCAGGAATCGGCGGAAAGGGTTTCCCTTTAAGGCTATCTTTTCAAGGGGCGCTTGCCGCTGAAAATTTAATTTGAAAAGTTTTAAAAAAACGAATTTGAAATGGAATTGCTTTTTTCGGCAAGGCAGATAATTTGCCGCATAGAGAAAACAGCCGTCCGATTTCGGGCGGCTGTTTTTAACTGTCTAAGATATTCCTTAAGCGTTGGCGGTTAATACGGCGTCGCAGATCGTTTGCGCAAACAATACATACGCCGCATTGTTCAGATGCAATCTGTCTCGGAATCCGACGTCTTCCATGCCTTTGTCAAGTGCGTCCTGCAATACGGGGGCGAAATCTACAAAATATAAATTTTCCTTGTCGCTCATATATTCCTCGACGATGTTGTTGGAGATTTCATATTCTCCCCATTTATCGGGGAACATTTCATTGTTGCAGATCGAGACGTAGAAGATTTTTGCGGAGGGGAAGATCCCTTGCAGTGCTTCTATCAATTCTACGATGGAATTTCCGCAGTTATTTCCGCTTGTTCCGCCGTCGATATCGTTTACGCCGATATGAATGACAATATTTTTCGGATTATAGATTGCTAACGAGTCGTAATGGCTCATCCAGGTATTAACTTTGGTCCCTCCGATGCCGATCGTCAAACCTCCGATGCTCTTAGTCTGTTCGTCAAAGTTTTTCCACGCCGTTTTACTGGTATATGAATCTCCGATCACAAGGGTCTCTACGCCTACGTCATCTTTTATTTCTGCACTTACAATGTTGAGATAGCGTACAGATAATCCGGAAGAAACATCCAGTCTCACGGTATATTCGCCTGCCTCAGAAATATCAAATTCAAAAGCATTTTCCCAACCGTTGAAGCCGGCTGCAAAGGTATATGAATTTGCCGGCATATTGCCGAGGTGCAGGGTAGCGGTAGCGCTTTCGCTTGCGGAACCGGAAATATAAGCGTAATATTTACCGGGTTGAGCAAAATCTACGGTAAAATCTTCACCTGCTTTCTCGCCTTGGATCAGCGCGCCGCTACCGTCCGCAGAATAGTTTCCGTTCTGCAGTGAAATACGGGCGCCTACAGGCGGATATGCGCAGACGGTGGGATCCTGCGTCAGATACATTTTATGCACCTTGGCACCGTCCTCGCGGGCAAAAATATTGATTGTATGTACGCCGGCATAGGGGATATTGATTTTCCACGTGCTGTCTGCCATCCATTTACCGACGCCTGTCGCGATATAACTCAAACAAGTTACGATTTTTCCGTCGTCTACCGATACGAATATTGAATCAGAGTTACCGCCTGCAAAGCTGGTATAAAGCATCACGTAGTAGTCGCCGGGTGTACTGAAATCGACTCTATAAGAAAGTTTCGGCGAAATATTGTTGGTGCTCCATTGAACGCCGATGTCAGGGAATACCTGCATTCCGTCAAATGTCGAGCTTCTTTCCCATTTAAAATAATTATCGTCATATCCGAGCGCCGAACCGCTGGTACGGTATGCATAAGAGTTGTCTTCGAGGGCGGAGGCCAAATCAATGTTTACCGTGCCGTCTACCTCTACAAAAGCGCCCTGTTGCACATACGAATTGCGAACGCTTTCCTGTTCGGGAACTCCTTTGGTAAACTTTTCGCTTGCATTGGTAGACAAAACAAATTGATTCAAAATGACGCCGTCTTCGCGGGCATAGATCGTGAGCGTATGTTCGCCTGCTTCGAGGTCGAAAGCCCATTGCGAATCGCTGAGCCACAGCCCTTTTTCATAGGATAATGTTGAACATTCGATCAGATTATCTTTATCAATGCCGGCATATACCGAATTGCTTCCGGTATCGGGGTAGCTTGTCAGCATATACAGATAATATTTTCCGGGATTTTCGATATTAAACGTGTAGTGGACTTGAGGATTGTTGGCAAAGGCATAGGCCAGGTTCGTCCATTCCTCGCCGTTTGCGGGCGTTTGGATAACGCCTGTCAATCCTCCCTCCGAATATGCGGCCCATGAATAGTTTCCGTCATTGGAAGAATAGTTGGCGTAGCGCGACTCTTCCATCGCCGCTGCGGCGGAAATTACGACCTTGCCGTTTTCTTCCTGCCACGCGCCGTTTTCTTTTACAATTTCTTCGTCCCTGTTATCAAAGAAGGCGCGGCACGCGGGCTTTTCATTTGTTTCCACAAAATAAGCCATATTTGCCCCGGCATCTTCACCGACGATGTTGTAACCTTCCTGCGTATAATGAAATTGATCTTTCATGTACCCGTAAGAATACAGGTCATATAACTGACGGCTGATGACGGTCGCGTCGCTGCTCTCCTCGCAATACAGGATCTGCGCGTCGCGGATCGTGTTATATTGTGCTTTTATCGTTCCGTCCGAATTATTGTAACCGCCGATAGGGATCACAAAAAATTGCTCGGCGCCTATGTCGTTTTTAAATCCTTTCACAATACGGTCGAGCGTTTCCGTGTAGTCAGCTGCGGATGTGCCGGCGTCTCCGTCCGATTCTCCCTGCAGCCATACGACATAAGTGTTTCCCGTTTCATAGCTTGTATCGCCGTCCGTATAACCGTCCTTTAAAAATTCCTGAGCGGCCTTTACGCGGGCGCAGGCATCTTCATAAGGGGCACCGTCAACGTCAAAAAAGTCGATCGATTCTCCGCCTTTAGAGCAGGAAACGGCGACGATAGGGGAGCCGGTTACACTGTAGTAACTTTCGCAGAAAGCAGAAACTAAAGAGCCGGTTTTCTTGTT
The DNA here is from genome assembly GCA_944368795.1 of uncultured Clostridia bacterium. GTDB lineage: Bacteria > Bacillota > Clostridia > Christensenellales > Borkfalkiaceae > Borkfalkia. The sequence continues at coordinate 8,552 of CALVXE010000149.1, forward strand.
TTCGCTTACGCCGCTCGCATTGTTATTTTCCGTCGCGCCGAACGGTTCTTCCAGCGGATATAATTTGGTAGGATCCGAAATGGCTCGGAATTCATACGCATGTCCGGCTTCGACCTCCGTTGCATCCGAACTATCACCTCGGCCGGCCATATTCGACTGTCCGATAAACAGTACAATGTCCAGCCTTGCCGGATCGTCTTCATCGCCGGGGGTAGACGGATCATCATCGTCCGTCCCGTCCGGATCTTCGACGGGCGGATTGGTGGTCCCGTTGTCGGTACCGGGGTTTTGTCCGCATCCGACCAAAATCGCGCCGGCCAGGATAACGGCAAGAAAAACTACAGAAATCAAAAAAATAATTTTTTTCTTCATGTACAGCATCTCCGTTCTATATTTTCCCTGAGGATCGCTCCTCTCCCTTTCCTTAATATTATATCAAAAAAAATCCGTCATGCAAGAACAATAATTGCTTAACTATATTGCATTTTAGGCTTTTTGCTAAAGGATACTGGTATCACACCGGACGATTTGACCCCGGTATTGCCAAAATACAATTACATATAGTTTCATTTTACCACCGTTAAAGAAAAAATTCAATTGTATAAAACGCTAATCTCATTGTATATTTTGACAGAAAGATTTTATTGTTTATCGAAGAAATCGATTGCATTTTTTTGCAAAATATAGTAATATAATAAAAACGAACGATCAAATCGGTTTTAAATGCTTCCGTAGTTAAATGGATATAACAGCCCCCTCCTAAGGGGCCGTTCCGGGTTCGATTCCCAGCGGGAGTACCAGTAATACGTAAAGGAAGGAAAACAAACGTTGTTTTCCTTCCTTTTTTTGTCAAATAACGGATGGAGACCGTGCAGGTATAGCCGCCGGCTGTCGGCTTCAGGATTCTGTTCGGATCGGAAAGGGGCAGGGTTTATCTGTTCGGGAGCCGAAACAGGTGAAAATAATGCGAAGCTGTTTTATAATTTTTAGTTATAGTCGCGTTTTGAAAAATTTTCAAACAAATTTGTGAAAAATTTTTAATTAAATTTGATTTTTCAATGGAAATAAGGTATAATAAATCCTGGTTAGATTTGGAATCTCACAGGAGGCATTATGGACAAAATCAAATTGCTCCAACAGAGGCGTGCGGATGTATTGGCTGTCGGCAAAGATATTCGAAAAGCGATTGCGTCGCTTGTGGATGCGGATAGCTTTGTAGAACTGTCCGGGTTCAGTTTCTCCAAAAATGAATTTTACGATTCGAATATTGCGGAGGACGGAGTGGTTGCAGGATTTGCAACGATCGACGGATACGCCGTGTACATTGCCGCGCAAAACTTCAACGTCTTACACGGAGGCGTCAGCAGCGGAAATTGCGCCAAAATCCGCAGATGCCAGGAGCTGGCAGAAAAAAATTCAACGCCGATCATTTATGTTTTGAATAGTTTGGGCGTTCAGATCGGAGAAGGAATAACCGTTTTGGAAGGAATGGCGTCCGTACTGTCAAAATCGGCGAAGATGCATGGCGTTGTCCCCCAGTTTGCAATTGTGAACGGGGAAGCTTACGGGCAGATTTCTCTGCTGGCGGCGTCTGCAGATTTTACCTTTTTTATGAAGGACGGGATTTTAGCACCCAACAGTCCGCTGGTGTTATCGGCAAAAAGCGGAAAAAATCTTCCGAAAGAAGAGGTCGGGGGGGCGCATGCGCTTTCGAAAGCAAATCTTGTTTCGTTTGAGGCGCAGGATTTGGCCGAAGTCCGTAGCGATATCGTAAAAATACTATCCGTTCTTCCTGAATACAGTCCGCAAATAATTGACGACGGGGCTGATT
>CALVXE010000150.1 GCA_944368795.1 uncultured Clostridia bacterium
TGCAGGCATTGAAAGAGCTTTTGCGGTCAATTCCGTCCAGGAATTTAGAAGACGAAAATAGGCGTCTTCGTCCTTTTTAAACTTCCGGCTTTTACCTTCGTCATAAATAATTATAGCTTCCGCTTGAAAAATAATATCATTTAATTTTTCCATGATATCCTCACCTGAATAGTCAGCGAACTCAATTTTGGGATCCATACTATTATAGGCAAAATCATATAAAATTGCAAATAAAATTTTCAAAACTTTTGTGAAAATTTTTATATAAAACTATTGACAAATTTTAAAATTGCGCTATAATAGAATCAAAAAATAAAGGAGGTGCGGAAATGAAAAAAAACATGTACAGTTTGATGCTGGCTGAAGAAGTTGTTCATGAAATCGACAAAATCGCGGCAGAAAAAAATACAAACCGTTCCAATCTGATCAATCAGATTTTGGCAGAATACGTCTCTTTGACCACTCCGGAAAAAAGGGTGCAGAATATTTTTGATATCATAGAAAATTATATAGGAAATATGGGAGGATATATGCTCTATTCGCAGCCGAACGATATGACTATGTCGATCAAGAGTCCGCTGCAATATCATTACCGCCCTACCATTCGCTATGAAGTAGAAATGTACCGCACTCCGCACCAGACGATCGGGCAGTTAAAAATTATATTCCGTACGCAGTCCGCGGAATTATTGATCGAATTAACGCGATTTTTTAAAATCTGGATGCAACTGGAAAATATTTATATACGGAAATTTTTTACAAAAGACGCGATCGTTTACGGTATGGAGAACGGCAGGTTTTTGAGGACCTTTGCCGTGCCCAATGACTCGGATTATACGGAAGAGCAAATCGGGAACGCTATCAGCCAATATATAGCGACTTTCGACGAGATGCTGAAAAACTACCTTGCCGGCAAATATGCTTCCACGGAAGAAATCGAACAGCGCTATTTGGCCTACTTAAACAGCGGAGTCCAGCTTATTTAATGAATTTGCGAGGAGGTGAAACAATATGAACGCTCAAAAATTTACAAAAAAAGCGCTTGAGGCCGTGAATGCGGCGCAGAGCATTGCCATTGAAAATCAAAATATTCAAATCATGCCCGAACATTTGCTTTATGCTCTCATCGATCAGGAAGGCGGTTTGATCCCGCAGCTTTTAAAAAAATCGGGCATCGATACGGATAATCTTTTAGCTTTGATCGATGCGGAAATCGGGAAAATTCCCGCCGTAAGCGGCAACGGACGTGAACCGGATAAAATTTACATTTCCCCCGTTACCGATAAAATATTTAATGAAGCGGAAAGATTGGCTTCGTCTATGAGAGATGAATATGTTTCGGTCGAACATATCATGCTTGCCATATTCGATCATGCCACGGATGCGATCAAATCGATCTTCCGCTCGTTCGGAATTACGAAAGATTCCTTTTTGTCTGAATTGAAGAAGGTCAAAACGGAACGGGTAACCAGCGACGAGCCGGAAAACACTTACGACGCCTTCTCAAAATACGGCTTTGACCTCGTACAGAGAGCTAAAGAACAAAAACTTGACCCTGTAATCGGACGCGACAATGAAATCCGAAACGTTATCCGAATTCTTTCGCGGAAAAGCAAAAACAATCCTGTATTGATCGGCGAGCCCGGCGTAGGGAAAACGGCTATTGCCGAAGGACTTGCTCAGCGCATCGTTCGCGGAGACGTGCCTGAAGGATTAAAAAATAAGACGATCTTTGCGCTCGACATGGGCGCTCTGATTGCCGGCGCCAAATTCCGCGGCGAGTTTGAGGAGAGACTGAAAGCCGTACTGAACGAAATCAAGAAAAGCGAAGGAAAGATCATCCTGTTCATCGATGAGTTGCATACCATTGTCGGCGCAGGCAAATCGGACGGCGCAATGGACGCCGGAAACTTGTTGAAGCCTATGCTTGCCCGAGGCGAATTGCATTGCATCGGCGCGACTACTTTGGATGAATATCGCAAGTATATCGAGAAAGACGCCGCGCTTGAAAGAAGGTTTCAACCGGTTATGGTCAATGAACCTACCGTTGAAGATACGATATCTATTCTGCGCGGTTTAAAAGAACGCTATGAGGTTTTCCACGGAGTACAAATTCATGACCAGGCATTGATCGCCGCGGCAACATTATCGCATCGGTATATTTCCGACCGTTTTCTTCCGGATAAAGCGATCGATCTTGTAGACGAAGCGTGTGCGACCATTCGGACGGAGATCGATTCGATGCCCGCAGAAATGGACGATATCGCCCGCAAGATCATGCAGTTGGAAATTGAAGAGATGGCTTTAAAGAAAGAGACCGATACCCTATCGAAAGAACGGCTCTCCGCGATACAAAAAGAGCTGGCGGAGCTGCGCGATCGTTTCAACGCAATGAAGGCGCAATGGAACAACGAAAAATCAAGCATTCACATCGTTTCGGACACAAAGGCTGAAATCGAAAAAGTAAATGCGGAAATTGAAGCTGCTCAGCGCGTAGGCGATTATGAAACCGCGGCAAAATTAAAGTACAGCCGTCTGCCCGAGCTGCAGAAAAAGCTGGAAGAGGCACAAAATAACAGCGGTAAACAAAAAAATTCGTTGTTGCGCGACACTGTTACCGAAGAGGAGATCGCAAAAGTAGTTTCTCGCTGGACCGGAATCCCCCTTTCAAAGCTGATGGAGGGCGAGCGCGAAAAGCTATTGCACTTGGATGATATTCTGCATAAGCGGGTGATCGGACAGGATGAAGCGGTTACAAAAGTTACGGAAGCGATCATACGGTCTCGCGCCGGAATCGCCGATCCAAACAGGCCCATCGGTTCATTCCTTTTCCTCGGCCCTACCGGCGTGGGGAAAACGGAACTTGCAAAAGCGCTGGCAGAAAGTCTGTTCGATGATGAACATAACCTTGTGCGCATCGATATGACCGAATATATGGAAAAATTTTCTGTTTCACGCCTGATCGGCGCGCCTCCCGGATATGTAGGTTACGATGAAGGAGGACAATTGACGGAAGCTGTACGCAGAAAACCTTATTCCGTAGTATTGTTTGACGAAATAGAAAAGGCGCACCCCGATGTTTTCAATATTCTTTTGCAGGTTTTGGACGACGGAAGAATTACCGATTCGCAGGGCCGTACCGTAGATTTCAAAAATACGATTATTATCCTGACCTCCAATCTCGGCTCTTCCTATCTGCTGGAAGGCATTGATGAAAACGGAGAAATTTCTGAGGATGCGAAAGACAAAGTATCGCAGTTGCTCAAACAGAGTTTCCGCCCTGAATTTCTCAATCGGCTGGACGAGATAATTTACTATAAGCCCTTGACGAAAGAAAATATTACCAAAATCATCGACCTTCTGATTCGAGATCTTGCGCAAAGATTGGAAGACAAACAAATCAAACTTGATATAACGCCTTTGGCAAAAGACTTGATCATTGAAAACGGATATGATCCGATTTACGGCGCAAGGCCCTTGAAACGTTACTTGCAGAGTAAGGTCGAGACCATGATTGCCAGAACTATGATCGCAAACGATCTGCAACCGGGAAACACGATTCGCATCGGCGCAAAAAACGGCGATTTTACCGTTTCAATTGTATAAGAACTAAAAACGACGGGCGGACAGGGTATTAATACTCTGTCCGCCCGTTTCCTTTCTGTAAAAATCATTATAGGTTTTTTAAATAATAAACTTCTTCCGAACTTAATTTGCGGGTTTTGCCGCGTTCAAGAGACCCCAAGCCCAATTCGCCGATGCGGATGCGCTTCAAAAAAACGACCTCTTTCCCGATCGCGGCAAACATACGGCGCACCTGCCTGTTTTTGCCTTCTGTAATCGTAATATGCAGCCGCATGGAATCTTTCATTGCCGAGACGACCTTGATATGACTTTTCTGCGTGCGCTTGCCGTCTAAAAACACCCCGCTTCGCAGCCGGTTCAAATCCTGCTCCGATACAATTCCTTCAATTTTTACGAGGTAAGTTTTCGGAATTTCATTTTTCGGATGCGTCAGCCGGAACGCCAAGTCGCCGTCGTCCGTAAATAGTAAGAGGCCTTCCGTATCATAATCCAAACGTCCGACCGGATAGACCCGCCCCGCGCTTTCGGGAAGATAATCCATGACCGTTCTCCTTCCCTTATCGTCTTTAACCGTACAAACGCATCCCTTCGGTTTGTTCATTAAATAATAGCTGTGCTTAATATTGCGGTTCAAGACTTCGCCGTCTATCATTACGATGTTTCGGTCGCCGACCTCATCGCCCAAACGGGCAGTTCTGCCGTCGATTTGTACGCGCCCTTCTTCGACGATTTTGTCGCAGGCACGGCGGCTGCCGATACCGCAATCCGCCAAAAATTTATTTATCCGCATTCGCTTCCTCGTATTAAAAATTTATCGATCACATCTCGCAGAATATCCGTGTAACTATAATCGACGTCTTTAATACTAATAATTTTTTGCGAAAAAATCAACTGATTTCGGAAATAAATATCTAATTTCCCGAAGCAATCCCCTTTTTTTACTGGCAGGACAATATTTTGCGGCAAATTGCATTCAATACGGACTTCCTGAAGTTCGTCTTCTTGCAGCGGATAAAAGAAATCCTGTTCACAGCCGACAATGCAATTTTTATATTTCGTTTGCGTCGGAATAGAATAGTATCCGCTTGAAGCATCAAACAATTTCTTCAGCGAATAATTTGCAAAACAGTCATTCAATATTTCAGCGCTTCGCTCATACATTTGCGGACTGTTTAACACCACCGATACAAGCCGCATGCCGCTTCGGGTCGCGGAAGAGACAAGGCATCTGCCCGCCTTTTTTGTAAAGCCTGTTTTCACCCCGTCTGCCCCGTCATATTGGTACAGCATTTTATTTTTATTCTGTAAAACCCGCGTATAGCCGCAGCCGCCGTCAGGAATTGTCCACTGCTTTGCCGAGACGATCTCACTAAAGATCGGGTTGCGCAGCGCATATGCCGCAATTAAAGCCAAATCGCGAGCCGTCGTTACATGCCCTTCCATCGGTAAGCCGTGCGGATTTTTAAAGCTGCTGCTGTTTGCGCCGATTTGAATCGCTTTCTGATTCATGGCATCGACGAACTTTTCAATGCTATTACTATGATATAACGCCAAAGCTTCGGCGCAATCGTTCCCCGAGCGCAGCATCAATCCGTACAAAAGGTCGCGAATTGTCATGTGCTCTTTAGGCACAAGATATATGCTTGATCCCTCCACACCGCAAGCTCTGCCGGGGATTTCATATACGGCATCCAAATCGCAATCATCAATAATAATGATCGCAGTTAGAATTTTCGTTGTGCTTGCCATCGGCAAGGTCTGATCTGCATTTCTTTCAAAAAGAAGCCTGCCGCTTGTAACCTCCATAACGGCTTCACCCGCTGAAACGGCGGCGCTCTCGGCATAAGCTGACCGATAATATCCGTTTATGCCTAAGGCCGAAAATACAACGAGTATTGTAACCAGAATAAGTTTTGCCTGCTTAAACATTCTTGTGCCGGAGCCCATGAATGAAGTCGGATGCCTTATCAATCAAATTATCGATCGGCTCATCTCCTGCGTGGATATAGCGGCACCCTTTTCCGTCATCCAACAAAAAGCCCGCCGGTTTCAGCGATACGACTGCGCCGCTTCCGCCCGCAAAAGGTACAGATTCATCATCTTTGATGACCTTAACAGTGCCTATATCACCGCCTCCGGAAAGATAACCCATAGTAACCTTAGAGACGGGAATGATCTGATAACCGCTGACTGTTGTAATCGGGGTTCCGATAACCGTGTTTACATCTACCAAATCGTTTAAATTGTGCAAAGAATTTTCAACGAGTTCATTAACCTTTTTGTCTGCTTTTATATTCATATTTTTTATTATTCTCCGATAATTTTTGAAGCAAAATTTTGCAGAACGCAATCAACAAGATTATAAAATTGAACACCAAAATAATGCGCAAAGTAATTTTAAAACAGCTTTTATTTTGGTACAAAACCGTATCGCCTTTAAAAGAGGCGCTTTTACGGCGGGCAAAAACGAAACTCGCTATGCCTCCGGAAAGAATTTGCGCCAGTGCGGCCAAATATATTGCCGCTTCAGTTTGGCTGCCGCCGATTTCAAAAGTATGGCTGCAGGCATACAGATAAAAACCTTTTGTAATCGCAAAATCGTTTCGGGCCTGAATGATCTCTTTATACGGCAACAGCAGTGCTTTGCTTTTCGTTAAGTGGAACGCTATTCCTTCATCATATAAGGAGGCATATCCTCCGTAAATTTTAAAGACTCGCCAAAAGTAGAGAGCAAAATAGCACTTTTTGTTTTTCAAATCGAGAAATAGACTGACATTTAAAAAAACTGGCAACAGAAGAAAGAGTATCGTGCTGACGGCGAAAGATAGTAAATAGACGCGCATTTTTATTATTATGCCTCACATAATACATAATAAATTTTAATAATTCCAATTTTGCGCCAATTCTTGAAGCGAATCAAAATAATTGCTCTTCTGTACAGATTCATTTGAAAGGAGATTTACACGGTCTGCTTCGATATTGTTTTTGTATACAATTATTTTACCGACAACATCTCCGCAGTCGACCGGCGCTTTGACGGGATCGAAAATCACCTCATAAAATATTTCATCCGCGTCGTCCTTTTTACAAAAGATATAGACACCTCTTTCAGGCTTGACGCTCACATATTTTTGTTTCCCTCCCGCAACATCGCAATAATAATTTTGCATGACGTTATTTTCTAAAACAGCCTTGCTGCTATAATTGGCGAATCCGAAATCAAACATTTCCCTTACATCATTAAATCTTGTTTTGCTATCCGGCTCACCCATAACGACCGATATGATCCGCATATTCCCCCGCTCGGCCGAGGCCGCCAAACAATAGCCGGCTTCCGAAGTAAAGCCTGTTTTGCCCGCATCACAGCCCTGATAGCTGCGGATGAGCTTATTTGTGTTCGCCATTTGCGTTACGCGGCCTTCCGGATGCTGAAAATTTTCCATCCAAATTTTGCTGAAACCGTAATAGGCTTCGTGATGCAACAACGCTGAAAGCATTACGGCAACATCGCGCGCACAAGAGAATTGTCCGGTTTTCGGCAAGCCCGTACAATTGACAAATGAAGTATCATTCATACCCAATTCGGCAGCGCGGGCATTCATTTTTTTTACGAATGCATCTTCGCTCCCGGCAATTCTTTCTGCCATGGCAACACAGGAGTCGTTTGCCGATGCTATACAAATGCTTTTGATCAGCTCGGAAACTTTGTAATTTCCGCCGGCCTCTAAAAACACCTGAGATCCTCCCATAGAGCTTGCGTTTTCGCTCACGCAGAGTTCTTCCTCCAAAGACAGCCTTCCGGCATCGATCTCTTCAAAACATAAATTTAAAGTCATAATTTTGCACATGCTCGCGATCGGCAAATGGCTTGTGGCGTTTTTGGCAAACACTTCCGTACCGCTTCTCCAATCGCACAAGTAAGCAGCCTTACTGTTTTGCGCCATCGAAGCAGTATTTTCCTGTGCGTTTACAGTCGCGGTTGCCAAACCTGACAACGATACAATGCATAAAAATAATAAGAGCATAACTTTTTTCATAGTCTTTCTCCTACAAACTGTTATGCTCTTATTTTTTGTAATATTAACGAATTTATTCTTAAATGATTTAACGTTCTTTTATGACGCTGTATCCTTCGGCAATTTTTTTCAACAATCCTGAAAACATCTGTTCCCGCGATTTCGATTCCTTGAGTACATCCGCATGCTTAAGCTCCGCACCGGATATTCCCGCAGCCATATTTGTTATACAAGAAATTCCGACGACCCGCAATTTTAAGTATCGCGCGTAAATCGCCTCAATCGCCGTGCTCATCCCCACCGCATCCGCACCAAGAGTTCGGAACGCACGAATTTCTGCAGGAGTCTCAAAGGATGGCCCCAGCACCTGCAAATAAACCCCTCTGCGACAAGGGATTTGCATATCAGAACAGATACTGCCGACCAATTCTGACAACGACGAGTCATAAATGTGCGTCATATCTACAAATACGGGAAATTGTTTTGTAGGACAGGCGCCGACCAGCGGATTCTGATTTGTCAAATTGATATGATCTTCCAAAATCATCAGGTCTCCGACGGAAAATTCTCTATTTACGCCGCCCGCCGCATTTGTTAAGACAATTGCTTCTACCCCCAACAACTTCATTATGCCGACAGGCAAAACAGACGCCGCCGCAGGGTGCCCTTCATACATATGAAAACGGCCTTGCTGAATTACGACCTCTTCTCCTCCCAATTTGCCGAATACAAAATTTCCTGCATGACCTTCAACACCGCAGCGAGGCATCCCTTGCAACCGTGAATAAGCGATCGTTCGCGCCCCCTCGACAGCATGAACGACATCGCCCCAGCCGCTTCCTAAAACATATCCGATCCGCGGCACCTCTTTATATTCTCGGCGGATCTGGTCCGCAATTTTTGACGCATCCGGTAAAATATTTCTGTAATCGGTATCCATATCATCACCTCCGCACAATCCGCTCAAAAACGGCTTTATCTTCGCGCAAGCCAAACGCCGCGGCAATAAAATCGGCGATATGGTTGAAGCCCTGCAAAGTTCCTAAATTTTTCGGCGTTACTTTTTGTCCATAGATCAATAACGGCACATATTCCCTTGAATGATCGGTAGACGGCGTACTCGGATCGCATCCGTGGTCCGCCGTAATAATCAAAATATCATCTTCTTTCAGTGCTTCGAGAATTTCAGGTAATTTGCCGTCAATCTCTTTCAATGCTTTTGCATACCCTTTGACATCGTTTCGATGACCGTACAACATATCGGTATCGACTAAATTCGCAAAAATAAGCCCTTCTATGTCCTTTTTGATCAACGCATTTATCGCGCACAGTCCTTCGGCATTGTTGCCCGTATGAATGCTCTCATCGATCCCTCTTCCGCAAAATATGTCTCGAATTTTTCCGACCGCATAAACGGGAATCCCCCGCCCATGCAATTCATCCAAAATCGTTTTTCCGGGAGGTTCCAGCGCATAGTCCTTTCGGTCTTCGGTCCGAATAAATTTTCCGCCTTTGTGCGTGAAAGGGCGGGCGATGATTCTGCCGACTGCCCTGTCTCCCACCATGATTTTCCTTGCAGTTTCGCAGATCTGATATAAACGAGGCAAAGGTATGACCGATATGTCTGCCGCAATTTGCAATACAGAATCTTGCGAAGTATATAGAATCGGCCTGCCGGAGCGTAAATGCTCTTCCCCCAACCGCTGAATGATTTCAGTGCCGGAAGCTATTTCGTTGCCGATAAATTTTACGCCGGCGGCATTCTCTATATCACGGACGACGTCCGGCGGAAAGGTTTTGTAAATCCTGAAGGGCTTTTCCAAAACCAAACCCGCTATTTCATAGTGCCCCGCCGTCGTATCTTTTGCAGGAGACAGTTCCGCCAAGCGCCCATACGCCGCGAGCGGCGCGGCTATCGCTTTGATCGCTTTTCCGTTATCGAAAACTTTGGCGACTCCGTCGATATTATTTAATCCCAAAGCAATCATCTCCGTCAGCGATATCCCCGTCTGAAATACGATATTGCCGTACGTATCCGATCCCAAATCTCCGTATTCGACTGCATCCGGCATTGCGCCGATGCCAAAACTGTCGATCACCGTTAAAATAATCCGCATGTTTTCCTCCTTATCTTCAGTATACCATAAAAGCAAACAAAAAGGAAGAAGTTTTGTAAAAAAGGACGCCGAATCGTTCCGACGCCCTTCAAATTTCTACTTCCCCATCATATTGTTGATCGCGATGCCGTAACCGCGCGTAGGGTCATTCAAGAAAACATGCGTTACCGCTCCGATCAATTTTCCGGCTTGGAGAATCGGGCTGCCGCTCATACCCTGCACGATTCCTCCCGTTGCAGAAAGGAGCTCGCTATCCGTTATCTTTAAAACGAAATTTTTATTCTGCTTGTTATTCGAATCGACTTTTATAATGCTTACCGAATATTCCTTCGGCGTAATTCCGTCTACCGTCGTAAATATGCTTGCCTTGCCAGGCTGCGCATTCAAACTTATCTCTGCGCACCGAAGCGACTGTGTGTTATAATCTTGATTAAAATTTCCATAAATCCCGGTTTCGCAGTTTTTATCGGCAACGGCAATTCCGGCGTCGCTCATAAACAATCCCTTAAGCTCTCCCGCTTTTCCGCGTTCGCCCTTAATGACGTTCACGATAGAACATTTAAAAATTTCTCCCTTATCGACAGACATCAATTTCCCGTTTTCATTTGCTACCGCATGCCCTAAAGACCCGAAGCGCAAACTGTCTTTTTCAATATAGGTTACTGTTCCGATACCGGAAATACTGTCGCGGATCAGTACCCCCAATTTATATCGCCCGCTGGCCAAGTCTTTGGCCGGCGTTACGGTTTTTTCAAGGCCGCTTTCCGCATCGTCGCCTTTGACGATAACCTGAGACTTTCTGCCGTTACTGCAGGCCAGCGCATTGCCTATATCTTCAGCCGAAGAAATTGTAATTCCGTTAAAAGAAACAATAATGTCTCCGACTTCGATCCCCGCTTCGCGCGCGGGGCAAGCCGTTCCGCCCTCCGTAAGTACTTCGCAAATACCTACGACCTGCGCGCCGCCCATGCCGAGAGTAAATCCCGCAGGCATTCCGCCCACATATACTTCCGTTGCCGCCGCTCCGCAAATTGTACCAAGCTGCGACGCGAACAGCAATAACACGGAAAGTAGAACAATCAGTTTATATCTTAGCTTATGCATGCCT
>CALVXE010000151.1 GCA_944368795.1 uncultured Clostridia bacterium
GGATATGTTCAAAATTCCTGCCGTCGCCCGTATCCCTTTCGATCCTTCGCTTACGAATTGTGCCGACAGGGGATTGATCGAGTTGTTTGAGGGCGATTATCTTGAAGAATTGTTCAATAAATTAGCGAATGTAAAAAAATAAGGAAATTGCTTTGAGCGGAGCAAATATCCCCCCGATTTATCGGGGGGATATTTGCTGTTGAGGTCGTAACGCCGCAACGCTCTGCTGCTTTTCGCGGCAGGTTGTATTTGATGCTGTGTTTTTTGCATACATATGGTGAGAAGGACGTTGCCCTTCATAAATAACGAGGGAAATTCCTGCAGTTCTATTTTTTATCGGCATTTAGACTACTTGTTATAAATCCGGAATATAATAACTCCATGAAGATTCAAAGTCTTGCCAAATTGTTTCGAAGGATCAGGATTCCGCTGTTTTGCCTTTTGCTTGCGGTGATCATCATCGGTTCAATTGTAGCATATCCGCTGCTGACATCATATAGTGAAAAAGAAGCGGTCGGTTACGAGGGGATTTTACGGCTTTGGCATATAGATACGTTTGAAGGAGGACAGGGTTCGCGCTGTTCTTTTTTAAATCGCGTAGCGAGAAGGTATGAAAAAAGTGCGCAGGGAAGATTGATACTGGTTACAAATCATACGATAGAAAGCGCTGAAACGGCTATTCGCGAAGGGTATATTCCGGATATGATTTCATATGGTACAGGTGCCGGATTCGTAGCGGATCTCGCTTGCCCGCTAAACGGCTTGAAATTTTCGCCGGGCGCAATCGGAGGCGTTACATATGCCTATCCGTGGTGCCGCGGCGGGTACATGCTGTTTACGGCCGAAGGGGATTTTACAGATATATCGGCAGACAATACGGTAATTTCGAAGGGAAGGGGCGCTTTCCCTGCAATCGCGGCCGTCTCTTCGGGGTTATGCGGGGAATATACGGAAGAAGAATCCGTGAAAGCTTATGTCGATTTTATCAACGGAAAATACAAATACTTGTTGGGGACGCAAAGGGACGTTTATCGCCTGCAGTCCAGAAACTTTGCCTTTCAAACAAAACCTGTTGAGGAGTTCTCCGATCTTTATCAATACATTTCGGTATGTACGAGTGAAAGCGATAAGGTTTCTGCCTGCACGGAGTTCATCGATTATTTGCTCAGCGAAGAGGTACAAACTTCGCTTACGCAGATAGGAATGATGAGCATTAACTATAAAATATATAACAGCGAAGCACCTTCTATGGCTGCGGCAGAACAGATTGTGCCGCAAAAATCGATCGGCGCGTTTTTATCGGGCGATGCGATGAGCGAACTGGAAAAGTTTGCCGAAGCGGCATTGTGCGGAGATGCGGCAAGCGCAAAAAAATTGGAAAATTTTTTGCTATAGCATTGTAAATCTCAAGGATTTGCTGTATAATATTGGGGAAGAGAAATGAAACCGAATGTTCGCGCTCTGACAGGCCGATTACGGCATGTTCCCGCAGTTCAAGATTTCCTTTTAAGTAAAAATACAACGATCGGCATCGGCGGGCGTGCGCCCTTGGCGTTCTATCCTCGTTCTTGCGATGAAATGTGCGAAGTTTTGGCTGTTCTTGCGGAATATGATATGCCCTTTCAGATGTTGGGAAATGGCTCAAATGTACTGGCTTCCGATGCCGGATATTCCGGTGTTATAGTCAAGACGGATAATCTTACCGCCATACGTGCGGAAGGGGAAATTATGGCTGCTGAAAGCGGCGCGTCGATTGCTTCAATTTTGGCTGCGGCCAAGGAGATTGGGCTCGGCGGGTTAAGTTTTATGGCCGGGATCCCGGCCAGTTTGGGCGGCGCTCTCTTCATGAATGCCGGCGCACGGGGGCATTACATAGGAAGCGAAGTCGTTTCCGTTAATGTTTTCGAAGAGGGAAAAATTTGTATTTTATCGGCGAAAGACTGTAAATTTTCTTATAAACATACGCGCTTTATGGAGAATTCATCCATAATTCTCAGTGCCCGCCTGCGGTTTCGGTCCCAATCGCCGCAAGCTGTTTCGGATGAGATACAGGAAACGCTTGCGTTCAGAAGCGCGCTGCCGAAAGGGCGCAGTATGGGATGCGTTTTTAAAAACGGGCCTTCTTATTCTGCGGGCGAGCTGATCGATCGGGTCGGATTGAAAGGGGTGCGATGCGGCGGTGCAATCGTTTCATCGCAACACGCGAATTTTATTATCAATTGCGGCGGCGCAACTTCGGAAGACGTAATGCGTTTGATTTGCATGATTAAAGAAAAGGTTCTTTCGGAAACAGGGGTCGAGCTGGCTGAAGAGATACGGTACATAGGAGAATTTTAAATGAATCTCACTGGGGACTATCACACGCATACAATCTATAGCCACGGGAAGGGGACTGTTCTGGAAAATGCCGAGCGGGCCAAGGAGATCGGGTTACAAGAGATTGCAATTACCGATCATGGCTTTGAGCAAATGGCGTTTGGATTAAAACATAAAAAGATGCCCCGGTTGGTTTCCGATTGCCGAAAAGCTGCGGAAATAACGGGTATCAATGTTTATGTAGGGATCGAATCCAATCTCTGCGATGAAGACGGAAGAACAGATTTAAAAGAAGAGGATTATAAAGATTTTGATATTTACCTGATGGGGATCCATCGCTTTGTAAAATTTTCGCACATCAAAGATTTTTGGAATATGCTGGTGCGCAACTCGGTTTATACGACATTGCGCCTGCAAGCGCCGAAAAGTTTGATTCAGTATAATACGAAAGCGTACATCAACAGTATAAAAAAATATCCGATCGATGCGATAACGCATCTTAACTTTTTGAGTTTTTGCGATGTGGCCGAGGTCGCAAAAGCGGCGAGGGACTACGGAACGTACATCGAATTAAATTCAAAGAAAGTTCATTTAACGGATGACGAATTGGATCGGGTCAACCAAACCGGCGTACGGTTTATCGTGAATTCCGACGCGCATTCATTGGATCGCATCGGGGATACGTTTTTGGTAGACAAGCTGTTGCAGCGCGTCAATATTTCTACAGAGCGAATTGACAATATCGACGGCAGGCTGCCGCAGTTTCGTTTTCGAGAATATAAAAAGAGACATTTATAAATTGGCTAACGATAATTTTACACGTGAACTAAAAAAAGAAATCATTAAGAAAGGGTTGGGCAACGCCTGCTGTAAAACGGCGGCGCTTTCTGCTTTTTTGCGGACGACGGGAAGCATTGTACGCAACGGTTCGGCAATCGGATTTGAATTCGTCAGCGAAAGCGAAAACGTTGCGGAATTTTTTATTGGGCTCTTGGAAGATTTGTTCGGTGCCGAATTGAAGATCGTCCAAGCAGTTACGGACAATCGTAACGGCAGAAACAGATTGGTTTTTCAATGCCTTTCGGAAGAGTCGCCGTATATTCTTTCAGAATTGGGAATCATATCGCGTGCAGGCGATGATATTCTGCTGAATTTCGGGATCGACAAATATTTGATCGAGAACGATTGTTGCAGGAGAGCCTTTATCAAAGGCGCCTTTTTAGGCAGCGGAAGTTGTACGGTTCCGCGCTTAAATGACGCCCGTTCCGGCTACCATTTAGAAATTGTATTTACGAATAAGACGCTTGCCGATGAATTTTTGATCTTGTTGGAAGAATACGAAATTTTAGCGAAGTGCATCGACAGGAAGGGAGGCCGAGTCGTCTATTTGAAAAGCCGCGAAAGTATTTCGGATTTTTTATATTTTTTGGGGGCGGAAAGTTCTTGCGAAAAACTGGACGAGCTTGCGGATAGAAAAGACGAAAAAAATCGGATCAACAGAGTCGCGAACTGTCTGCAGAAAAATTATGATAAAACGGCGCTCGCTTCGGTAAATCAGGTACGGGCGATCGAGCTGATATCCGAAAGCATCGGCTTGCAAGAACTGGAGCCTGCTTTGCAGGAAACGGCTAAGGCGAGGATCGGCGATAAAGAGGCTTCATTGCGGGAATTAGCCTTGCGATTGAATATATCAAAAAGTTGTTTGAACCATAGACTGCGAAAGTTATTAAAGATTGCCGAAGAAATCAAAGGAGGCTCATAGAATGGAGAAAGGGACGTTTGTTTATAATAAAGATACTTACAATGCATACGATGCGCAGCAAATTGTGTTTGAAGCCTGCAAATTTAAAAGCGAAATTATTTTTGAGGACGGAAATAAGCGCGGCAATGCAAAAAGCTTTATCGGGTTGCTCTCGATGAAATTTTTAAAAGGGGACGAATATGTCGTTATTGCAGAAGGCCCGGATGCGAAAAAAGCTGTTCAAACAATAACGGCTTTCATGGCAAAATTATAAATCCGGCAGGAACAGACAAATAAGAAGTTTGAGACGATCGTAAAGGAAGAATCTATGGCGGCAGAATTTGTTCATTTGCATTTACATACAGAATACAGCCTTCTCGACGGGGCGTGCAAAATAAAGAACCTTATTTCGCATTGCGTAAAAAACCATATAAAAGCAATTGCTATCACGGATCACGGCAATATGTACGGCACTCTCCAATTCGCAGAGCAGTGCAAAAAAAACAACATTCAGGCAATAATCGGCTGCGAAATGTATATGACGCAGGATCTGCATATCAAGGACGGATCGGGCAGCTTTGAGCACCTGATATTATTGGCAAAAAATAAAAAGGGCTATCGCAATTTAGTAAAACTCGATTCGATTGCCTTTGTCGACGGGTTTTATTATAAACCGCGTCTGGATTATAAAACTTTGCGCGAACACAGTGAAGGTTTAGTATGTTTGTCCGCATGTTTGGCTGGCAGGATTCCCCGTTTGCTTCTGAAAGACGATTACGAAGGGGCAAAAAAGGCCGCGCTCGAATTGAAAGAAATGTTCGGGGATGATTTTTATATTGAGATACAGGATCATGGACTTGCGGAGCAGCGCAAGATATTGCCGCTGTTATTGAATCTCTGTAAAGATTTAGATATACAACCGGTCGCGACGAACGACGTGCATTATATCGAAAAAGATGATTGGGAAATGCAGGATGTGCTCATGTGCATCCAGACCAAAAAGACGATCGATGACCCGAAGCGCATGAAGTTCGATACGAAAGAGTTTTATTTGAAGACGCCGGAAGAGATGGCCGAGATTTTTTCTTATGTGCCCGAAGCGATCTCGAATACGCTTGTCATTGCGGAAAAATGCAATGAAGAGCCTTGTTTTGATTTAAAAGATAATGGCGATCCGATCAAAGACAAATCCCTGATACCGGGCTATACGCCGGAAGACGGCTCCGACCCGAAAGATTACCTAACGAAATTGACATGGGAAGGCCTGGAGCGCAGGTATGGGGCAATTACCGACGAAGTTAAAAAGCGCGCCGATTATGAATTGGGTATTATTCTTGGCATGGGGTTTGCCGAATATTATTTGATCGTTATGGACTTTATTCAATGGTCCAAACGGCAGGGGATTCCTGTCGGGCCGGGGCGCGGTAGCGGAGCGGCCAGCATCGTCGCTTATGCGATCGGTATTACCGATATCGATCCGCTGAAATATGACTTGTTCTTCGAGCGCTTTTTAAATCCGGACCGCGTTACCATGCCCGACTTTGACGTCGATTTTTGTAACGAGCGTCGTCCCGAAACGATCGAATATGTGCGAAACAAATATCACCCCGAAAACGTTGCGCAAATCGTTACTTTCGGTACATTGGCCTCAAAAGCGGCAATTAAGGACGTAGGCAGAGTACTTCGCGTGCCATATTCCGAGACGGATCGTGTAACGAAATTAATGGACGGGAAGTCAACGATCAGTGAGCTTTTGGGTTGGAATATTCCTGAATTAAAACAAAAAGCTGACAGTGAGCAGGATGAAGAAAAGAAAACGGAGATATTAAAAAAACTCGAAGAACAAAGTAAAAAGCGCAATAATGATTTTATACAGCTATACGAGACGGATGAACAATTGCATCGTGTCATCGATATGGCGTTAAAATTGGAGGGAATGCCTCGCAATACATCCATGCATGCGGCGGGTGTCGTCATCTGCCGAAAACCGATCGCGGAAGCGGTTCCGCTTTCTCGTAACGGAGAAGACGTTACAACGCAATTCAACATGAAAGAAGTTGAATCGATCGGCATGTTAAAAATGGACTTTTTGGCCTTGACTACGCTGACCGATATCAAAAAGGCATGCGACTATATCTTTGAGGATACAGGGAGAGTGATCGATTGGGATGAAATCGGTTACGAAAACAAAGAAGCGTACGACTTGATTTCCGAAGGCGACACCGATGCCGTGTTCCAGTTGGAACAAGGCGGCATGAAAAAATTCATGAAAGAGCTTAAGCCCGGCTGTTTAGAGGATATTATCGCAGGAGTTGCGCTGTATCGGCCGGGTCCTATGGCATATATCCCGACATATATTCAAAATAAGATGAATCCGTCTCAGGTTAAATACGATACGCCGTTATTGGAACATATCCTTAAAGTAACCTACGGAGTAATTGTGTATCAAGAACAAGTAATGCAGATTTTCCAAGACCTTGCAGGATTTTCTTTGGGACAAGCAGATTTGGTGCGCCGTGCCATGGGAAAAAAGAATAAGGCTGAATTGATGGCCCAAAAAGATAAATTTATTTTCGGAAATATAAAGGAAGGAGGCAATATCGAAGGCGCCGTCAGCCGCGGGATCCCGAAGGAAGTTGCCGCTAAAATTTTCGGCGATATGGAGAGTTTTGCAAGCTATGCTTTCAATAAAGCGCATGCGACCTGCTACGCTGTATTGGCATATAGAACGGCATATCTCAAACGGTTTTATCCCAAAGAATTTTTGGCAGCGATCCTGAATAACCGAATTGAAAAAATAGATGAAGTATCAAAATACATCGTCTATTTAAAAGAAAAAAATATTCCGGTTTTGCAGCCGGATGTCAACAAAAGCAAAACGTATTTTTCTGTACAGGGTGACGGCGTTCGCTTCGGATTGAGTGCGCTGAAAGGCGTCGGCGTCGGCGCGACTCAAAAAATTATTGAGGAGCGCGAGCAAAACGGTGATTTTAAAAATTTTCCCGACTTTGTTTATCGTTGCGCGCCGCTTTTGAATAAGCGCATGCTGGAAGGGTTGATCTGCGCCGGCGCATTCGATTGCTTCGGCGTCAATCGTGCGCAATTGCTCGCGATCTATGAGAGCGTGCTGGATCGTGCCAATAAAATCGCAAAGCAGAAGTCGAGCCTGCAGATGAGCCTGTTCGGAGATATAATTGAAGAAGATAATACCGACATCGAATATCCGAACATTCCTGAGCTGGATACAAACGAAAAGCTTGCAAAAGAAAAATTGGTTTTAGGCGTTTATGTCAGCGGGCATCCGTTTGAAAAATATTCCAACTACTTTAAGGACTGCAATTTTTCCTGCTTAAAATTGCAAAACTATGAAGAGGATGAAGAAGGCCGAAGAAGTTATCCGGAACTTACCGACGGCATGTCGGTAACAATGGGCGGCGTTATCGGAACATTCAAAAGAATTAATACGCGCAGCGGTTCGACAATGGCCTTTATTACGGTTGAAGATTTATATGGCGGCATTGAATGCGTCGCGTTTCCGAATGTATTTGACAGGATTAAAGGCATCGTAGCGGCAGATAAAATAGTCCGAATTGCAGGCAAAATACAATTGGATGAAGAAAAGGCTCCCGTCATTATTCTTGACAAGATGCAGGAGTTCGATCATGAAAATCCCATCGGTTCTGAAAACGGGCTTGGAACAGCTCCGTCCGTGAAAAAACGCGAGCATGCATTATGGCTGAATGCAAGCGCTTTATCGGAAGAAGAATTTGACGAGTTTACCAATTTATTTACGCATTATTCAAACGGCGGTATGACGGTAAAAATAAAGCGCGGAAGTAAGTTTTATAAAATGTCAAATATCAACTGCTGCCGAGGGCTGCTGAATGAGTTATATGTGTATTTAGATGAAAGCGACATTGTGCAGCAGTAAAATTAAGTAGAGATTGACAAAAAATGTTAAAACTTTTATAATTCCCGACTATGAGAAAAGTAGTGGAAAATTGCTTTCATTTTTTGCGCCTTTTTGTTATAATTATTGAGATAAATTAGATTTTACTCATTTGTCTCGGAGGATTGCTATGAAGAGGATCGGAGTTTTGACCAGCGGCGGCGATGCGCCCGGCATGAATGCTTGTATAAGGGCGGTAGTCAGGACCGCAAAATATTTTGGGATGGATATATTCGGGATCCGCCAAGGCTATGCGGGGCTTATCAACGACGATATGGTTCCGATGGAGATGCGCAGCGTTTCCGATATCGTTCAGCGCGGCGGAACCATGCTTAGAACTGCGCGTTGTGTGGAAATGTATACGGTCGAAGGGCAGAAGCAGGCCGTCAAGACTTTAAACGATCACGGGATTGAGGGGCTGGTCGTTATCGGCGGAGACGGTTCTTTTAAGGGAGCAAAGTGCCTCAGCGATCAATACGGAATCCCGACGATCGGTATCCCCGGAACGATCGATAACGATTTGGAATATACGGATTATACTTTGGGGTTTGATACGGCGGTTAACACCTGCTTGGACATCATCAACAAATTGCGCGACACGATGACTTCGCATGAACGTATCAGTGTAGTTGAGGTTATGGGGCGCCGTTGCGGAGATATTGCCTTGTATTCCGGTATTGCCAGCGGAGCGGAAATTATCATTGTCCCTGAAATCGCTTATGACATGGAAGATGTCGTCTTACGCATTAACCGCAGCCGTGCAAACGGAAAACATTCCAATATTATTGTGTTGGCCGAAGGCGTGTCCACGGCAGACGAATTTTCTAAAAAGTTGCAGGCAATGACGACTTATTCGGTTCGCGGCACCACGATCGGGCACGTTCAGCGCGGAGGCTCGCCTTCCATGGCGGATAGAATGCTTGCGGCTCAGTTCGGAAATAAGGCTGTTCGCCTGTTGAAAGACGGGGTCGGCAATCGCGTCGTGGGTATCCATAAAAATGAGATCATTGATCTCGACATTATCGAAGCGGTCAGCATGAAGAAAAAGTTCAACTATGAGTTGTATGAAACTTTGCAGATGATTTCCATGTAACCGAATCAATTTATCGCCGCTCGGTGTTGCGGCGATATTTTTTTATAAAAAAATGTAAAAAATTTTAAAATTAGCCTTGAAATTGTCCGCAAGGTGTAATATAATAATAGAGAAAGAAAAGTTAGTTTTGCCGGTAAGCTATTTGTGTTGCGAATTTTCCGGCGAAGACGTCGACGGGGTAAAAATTATGATCCTTACGGTTTGTTTGAATCCATGTACGGATGTTACGATTGAGGTAGACTCTTTAAATATCGGCAAAATCAACCACGTAAAAAGTAAAACGTTAAGTTTTACGGGGGCTGCTTTAAATGTTGCCATCGGGGTTGCCAGATTGCGTGGACAGAGCTATGCAAGCGGTTTTATGTACAATGAAAACGGATCCTTGTTTGAACAAGCTCTCGATCGCGAAGGGGTGCCGAGCGTATTTGTATGGAACAGAGGGCGCGTTCGTGAGAATTATAAATTTATAGATAACAAGTCGATGCTTACGGAAGTAAACGACGTAGGTGAATGCATCAGCGAAAACAAGCAGGCTGAATTGCTCGAAATGGTGGGCAATCTTTCAAAGACAAGCAGTGTCATGGTCGTATCCGGCAGTCTGCCGCAGGGGATTGAAAGCAACTATTATGCGAAATTGTTTTCGGTCGCGGCGCCGTCTACTTTAAAAATCGCGGATACAGAGGGGGCAAAACTCAATGCTGCTCTGACCGTGGGGTTGGATTTGGTGAAACCGAATAAAGACGAGCTTCAGAATACTTTACAGCGCGAGTTAAAGAGCAGAGATGATTTGCTCAAAGGCTGCTATACGCTCCTTGATAAAGGAGCAAAGCGCGTTTTGTTGTCGTTGGGCAAAAAGGGAGCGATCATCACGGACGGCACGAAAAATTATTATTGTAAAAGCATCAATGTGGCGATCAACTCAACGGTCGGGGCCGGCGACGGCATGGTAGCCGCCGCGGCGATGATGCTGGAGCAAGGGGCTCCTTTGGATGAGATCCTTCGTGCAGGGGTAGCCGCGGGAACGGCAACGGTTACAACTTTTGGCAAAATTTCGTTTACAAAAGAAAAATACGATGAGATTTTTGCAAACTTGACGGTAGAGGAGATCTAAAGTTTTTTGATAACGATAAATGATGTAAAAAATGATGCCGAAGTAAAGGCGATCATGTATATGGCAGAGAATCAAATCGAAGCGCTGGGATTTACGGAACATTCTGTGCGGCATTCGAGCATCGTCAGCAAATGGGCGGGCGAGATCTTAGAAGGCGTTGGGGCGGCGCAGCATCGTATCGAGCTAGTGCGGATCGCTGGTTATTTGCATGATATAGGGAACAGTGTGAATCGTGAAGATCACGCGCAGAGCGGCGCCTTATTGGCTTATCAAATTTTGACCCGCATGGGAATGGAGTATCGCGACGCTGCCGAAATCATGATGGCGATCGGAAATCACGACGAAGGACAAGGTCTCCCTGTCAGCGATATAACATCCGCATTGATTATCGCCGATAAGGCGGATGTCCATAAAAGCCGCGTGCGCAGCAATACGACCCGCATGAATACCGAGAATCTGAATATTCATGACCGAGTCAATCTTGCCGCCGAAAGATCTCTTGTATACGTTGATAAAGAAACGGGCGAAATCGTTTTAAATATCGTAATCGATACAAGTAAATGTCCGGTAATGGACTATTTTGAGATTTATTTTAAAAGGATGCAATTGTGTCGGCGGGCGGCAGATTTTTTGGGACGGAAATTTGTTCTCATCATCAACGATGTACGATTTTTATAAAACAAACCCTCACAATGGTGAGGGTTTGTTTTAGCCCAAATTATTTTGATGGCAAACAATTTGTGCATTTACAGAAATCTGCGCGTTTCGATGTAGTAACTCCAGCGGCGGGCGCTGATCTCTTCAATAACCGCATAATCTGAGGCCGTGTGGAGAATGTAATTTTCTCCGAGGTATAGTGCAACATGGCCGATGCGTTCAACGCCGGTTTTGTTATATCTTTGCGAGTTAGTGAAAAAAATTAAGTCGCCTCTTTCAATTTCAGATTTTTCCACATGATTCCCTTGGGTTACCTGAGTACGCGTCGTCATATTCAAAAGAATATCTGCGCCGTAATAAAAGATATATTGCATCAACGAAGAGCAGTCATATTCGCCGGAATTGAAATTACTCAATTTTATTCCCTTTCCGTTATGTAGCCGAATGGCGCCGTACACATAAGGGAAACCGAGTAAATTTAATCCTTCGGCAATTACTTTTTCGATTTGCTCGTTCTCATGCTTCTCCATTGAAAAGATCTCTGTATAAGAGTCGCCTGCGCTGATATAGGCCGTTTTATTTTTATAAAGCGTTCGATACCAGCTGCCTTCTTTTGAAATTAAAGTAACCATATCTCCCTTGTTGATATGCCCGACGGAAGAATACTGCGTGCCCGGGCCTGCGCGTAAATTAAGTCCATCCACCTTCGAGCGGACATAGGTCGCTTTGTCGGCCTTTTCAGAATCAGTATTTTCCTCCTTTTCGGGGGAATCGGAATCTATTGCGTCGTCTTCTGAATCTTCAGGATCGGCAATAGGGGGTAAAACCTCAGGTCCCGTATCGGGCAAAATAATTGGCGGCGTATCGGTCGTTGCGTCCCCCTCAGGTAATCCGGAGGCAGGCAAATCAATGGTGGTTTTTTTGTTTACGATCGGCGAAAAAAGAATCGCCGCCAGTCCAAGAGTTAAAAGGCAAGCCAAAGCGGTTGCTGTAATTTGAACAAATATTTTTTTCATATCTTCACCTCCGGGAGCTATGATACTAAAAAATATTCAAAAAAGCAACAATCATTTTTTTCCAAATTTGTTATTATCCATATTAAAATAGTACTATGTCTATAATAAATGGAGTATTTTACAATACTTTACTATATTGGAGCAAAGCTTATGTTGGTCGTTTATATTTTTGTCGGATTAATTTTGTTGTTTTTTTTGTCAATGTTTGTTTTGGCTCTATGTGTGCATATACGCTTTTTTTATCGCCGTTATGAAGGGAACTCGAATTTGAAGTATTTAGAAGCAAAAGATTTTGAGTCCTTAGAGGCAGAGCCTGTTTTTTTCTGTTCAAACAATCATCAAGGCTTGCAGGGATTTATTTATAAAAAAACCGGATGCTCTGATCCGATCGGTTGTATAATTTTTTCGCATGGGTTTGGTGCCGGGCATAGGGCTTATACGACGGAAATTAATTTTTTTGCACAGGCAGGGTTTTATGTTCTGGCATATGATTCGACGGCTTGTGCAGACAGCGATGGGAAATATTTTGGCGGCTTTGATCAAGGGCCGATCGATCTGGAAGCCGCTCTCCGCTTTTCATGCGAAAATGCGCAATTAAAAGATTTAAAAAAGGTTATCGTCGGGCATTCTTGGGGCGGCTTTTCTGTAATGAATTGTGTCAATACGGACGTTGAAATTTCGGGGGCTGTAGCGATGTGCGGCTTTATTTCGGGGGCTTCGATTATGGCGCAAAGCGTAGCCGGAAGATTAAAGTTTTTGAAGCCCGTTTTAACGATCGATTTCCGTCTGCTGAATAAATTGAAATTTGGGAAAGATGCCAACAAAAACAGCATTCGTTCTTTAAAATACAGCGAATGTCCGATTTTTTTGCTCTACGGTAAACTGGATAGAACCGTAAAATTCCCTGATAACGGCGCTAAAATTTTACAACGAGTACGCCATAAATCCAACATAAAATATAAAATTTGTTCCGATAAAGGGCACAATGTGTATTTGAGCGTGCAGGCGGAGCAATACATGGCCAAGACTTTTGGTGCTCTTTCCAGAAAAGAGAAGCATGATAAAGAAAGGAAGAAAAATTTTTATTCATCGATCGATTATGGAAAATTGACGGAGGAAGATCCGGTGATCATGAACGAAATTTTAAATTTTTGTCTGAAATGTATTTAAGCCGGATTTCACGATTAAAAATCAATTGATTTTTTTGAATGAAAATATTATAATAACTATGATATCCTTTTAAGAGAGTAAAGACTTATGGATTTGTGCCGGTTACAGAAGATTCTCGATGCGGATAAATGGTATGCCAGCGAACGGGCGCTTAAAAACATATGCGGGGAATTGCCTTTTTGTGTGAAATGTGAGAAGGATGCCATGTATCCATGCGCGGTCGCTTATCAAAAGTTTTATGCAAAAGAAGTAAAAAACAGTTGTAAAAAAGTAAAGAAATGATATTTTTATTTCAAAGAAATTATATATGATATTCAATTGACTTTTTTAAGGATTTCGTGTAGAATAAAAAAGCTGTCAGTAAAAAAGATTGTTTGTTTAAAACAGCACAGCGGCGATTTTTATATAAAAAATATGCTGATATGGCTCAGTAGGTAGAGCACGTCCTTGGTAAGGACGAGGTCGCGGGTTCAAATCCCGCTATCAGCTCCATTTTGCGGGACGCCGAAAAAATTCGGCGTCCTCTTTTTCAACAAATTTTTAGTCGTGTTTACGGCTTTATTTCAAAGAGTTTATAAAAAAATATCCAATTCACATTATTGTGAATTGGATATTTTGGCAGGGGAGACGCGATTCGAACACGCAACCTACGGTTTTGGAGACCGCTACTCTACCGTTGAGCCACTCCCCTAAGAGCCATAATATTATATAATATTCTTTTGAATTAGTCAAATACTTTTTTAAAGAGTTTGTAAAAAAAGGAGTTTAAAATGAAAAAACAATATAAACTTGGCGTGATCGGCGGAGGCTTTATGGCGCAGGCCATTCTGAAAGGTGCGGTTTATTCGGATTTTTTAAAAGCAAAGCGGATTATTGTTTCCGATGTGTCGCAACAGGCTTTGGAAAATTTAAGCTATTTAGGAGTGAATACAACCGTTAACAACAGAGACGTTGCGGAAAATTGCGAATTTCTGTTGTTTGCCGTCAAACCTCAGAACTTTCCGGCGGTTGCCGAGAGCTTGCATGGGCTGCCGATCGAAAAAGTCATCACAATTATGGCAGGCGTCAAAAAGCAGAAGATTAAAGATTCTCTTTTCGGCAAGAATATAAAAGTCGCGCGCGCCATGCCGAATCTGCCGTGTTCCATAGGTTCCGGAATGACTGCCGTCGATATGTATGATTTTGAAGACAGCGTGGACGATTCTGCCTTTATTGATTCGATTTTCAGCAGTTTAGGAAATGTTTTAAGCGTTCCGGAAGATAAATTAAACGCGGTTACGGGAATCAGCGGCAGCGGGCCCGCATATGTTTATATGTTTATTGACGGCTTAATTCGTGCGGGAATCCGCCAAGGTCTTACCGAAGACGAGGCGAAAACTCTTGCTGTAAATACTGTGGCTGGAGGAGCTGAAATGGTTGCGCATTCCGAAGATAAATCGCTGGAAGAACTGATTTCAGCGGTGTGCAGCAAGGGAGGAACTACGATTCAGGCCGTTGATTCGTTTAAAAACGATAATTTGTATGAAGTGATCGATCGGGCTGTCGCCGCTTGCGTAAAAAGGGCTGAAGAGCTGTCTGAATAAAATGAAAAAAGTAGATCTATATACGGACGGTGCTTGTTCCGGGAACCCGGGCAATGGGGGATACGGCGCCATCTTGATTTATAAGGGCGTTGAAAAGGAATTGAGCGGCGGAGAGCCTTCGACTACGAATAATCGAATGGAAATATATGCCGTAATTGTCGGATTGCGCTCTCTGAAAGAGTGTTGCGACGTTACGGTTTACAGCGATTCGGCGTATACGGTTAATGCGTTCAATGAAGGATGGATTTACGGATGGGTCAAGAACGATTGGAAAAAGGCGGACGGCTCGCCTGTTTTGAACGCGGAACTTTGGAGAGAGTTATACGCTTTGGTTCAAAAGCATTCGGTGAAATTTGTTAAAGTAAAAGGGCATGCGGATAATCTTTACAATAATCGCTGCGACGCATTGGCCCGCGCGGCGATAAAAAATATTGGAAAGTTGGCATGACATACGATTGGGTCGGGTATAATAAATCAAAGACCTTATTTTTTCGGTGCATAGAGTGGACAAAAATTCTTTTCGCAAAGTAATTCCGATTGTAATCATGATTCTTTCGGCTTCGGTCGTAGTCGTCTTTACAGAACTCTGTATGTCGAAATTCAAAAAA
>CALVXE010000152.1 GCA_944368795.1 uncultured Clostridia bacterium
GCCGGTTCGAATTTGAGACAGGCGCCTATAATGCGACAGGATATCGCCATCCATATTTTCCCAGTCAAAGGGCTTGCGGCAAAAAGGATCGGAGTACCCTTCCATTCCGATCTCATCTCCGTAGTATATGCAGGGAACCCCGAAAAGAGTAAACAGCAAGACGCCGGCAACCTTCAATCGTTTTTTGGCAAGTTCGCGATCTTCGCCTCGCAATACTGTTTTGCTCATTTCTTCTTTATCGTAAACACAAACTCCGCCGAGAACCGTCAAAATTCTTGCTGTGTCATGCGTTCCCAAAATGTTCATCAAAGAATCGAGGACCGTTTTCGGGTAATGATCGAGCAATTGCGATACCGTTTGACGAAAAAGCGAAGTGTTATGGCTGATCACAT
Organism: uncultured Clostridia bacterium; assembly: GCA_944368795.1. GTDB lineage: Bacteria > Bacillota > Clostridia > Christensenellales > Borkfalkiaceae > Borkfalkia. The sequence goes on from CALVXE010000152.1 coordinate 393, forward strand.
AATTTATGATTGCATCTTTTAAGGGATAATTCATCACACTGTCCAATTCATTGCCCTGAAAATATTTTCTGCGCTTTCCATAAGCTATTTTATTGGAAGCGTCTTCCCATACTTCGCCGATTAAAACGGCGTCTCTATCGGCACGTTTTACGGACGAGCGTATTTTTTCAATGAATTCATCCGGCAGTTCGTCCGCAACGTCCAAGCGGTATCCGCCTAATCCATGCCTCAGCCAATGGCGCAGAACACCGTTTTCTCCGGTTATAAACTCAACGTATGAGGCGCAATGTTCGTTTACCGCGGGCAATGTATCGATCCCCCACCAAGAATCATATTTATTCGGATATTGTTTGAATGTATACCACGCATAGTACTTCGAATTCTGTGATTGATATGCTCCAATCTCATCATATTTTCCGTATTTGTTGAAATAAATGCTGTCGTCGCCGGTATGATTAAAAACGCCGTCCAATATAATACGGATCCCTCTTTTGCGGCATTCCTGTGCCAAAAAGGCAAAATCCTCTTCGGTGCCGAGCATGGGATCGATCTGATTATAATCCCCTGTATCATACCGATGGTTGGAATAAGCGCGGAATATCGGGTTGAAATATAAGACGGAGACATTCAAAGATTTTAGATAGTCCAGCTTTTCAATAATACCGCGCAAATTTCCGCCAAAAAAATCATTGTTGAGAATCTTTCCGTCTTTGTTTTTGCGAAATTCCGGAAGTTCGTTCCAAGATCGATGAAGCCACTTTCCCTCTTCGACCGGAACCGGACCGCTTTTGTTAAAGCGGTCCGGAAAAATCTGATACATAATGCCGCCCTTAAACCAATCGGGCGTTTGAAAATCTTTGCTGTACACGAGCAGCTGATATGCTGTAACCTGTTCTGAAAATTCTAAATTGCGAAACTGACCGGCTCCCGCTTTGCGTCCTCCGAATTTGAAATAGTAGAAATAGAGCCCAGGCTCCTGTATCGTCAAATTTATTTTCCAGCCGTCGGGCGTATTTTGCATATGCAAATACTGAGCCTCGCACTCGTCCTTTTGCAGGACGAGAAGGCAAGGCTCATTTTTACTTTTGCCATAAATATTTATAGTCAGTTCTTCGTTTTGCTCAATCCCCCCGGTCGTACTTTTACAGCGCAAGTCTAAGGGATTATAGTATATATCCATATTGATGCCCGTCTTATGCTTTCAATGATTTCAAATTCCAAATATTATCGGCATACTCTTTGATACTTCTGTCTGCGGAGAAAATACCGGCTGCAGCTATATTGTTCAAGGAAATTTTTGCCCAACGGATTTTATCTTCCGCGTATAATTCTTTTACCTTTTGTTGCGTCAAATGGTACGATTCAAAATCTGCCATGCACATGTAAGGATCAGCGACAGGAGATCCGGTGAGCAGATAGTTTGCTATATCGGAGAACGATTCGCCGTTAAATCCGCGGACCAAACTTTCGATAATTTTGCGCAGACGTTCGTTTTGGTTATAGAATTGGCTGGCGTTATATCCTTTCGTCCACATTTCCTCCACTTCGTCGGCATGCAGTCCGAAGATGAAAATATTATCGTCGCCAACGGTTTCACTCATTTCAACGTTTGCTCCGTCAAGCGTACCGATCGTCAGGGCTCCGTTGATCATAAATTTCATGTTACCGGTGCCGCTCGCTTCTTTACCAGCCAAAGATATTTGCTCGCTGATCTCACTGGCCGGCATCAATTTTTCAGCCATGGTAACATTGTAGTCTTCCATATAGACGACGTTGAGTTTTTCATGAATTTTCGGATGCTGCTTTATATCTTCGGCAAGGAAACAAATCAGTTTGATGATTTGCTTTGCCATAAGATATCCTTGCGCAGCTTTTGCACCGAAAATAAACGTTTGGGGCTGAATATTCAGATCCGGATTTTCTTTTAAATCCGAATACAGCGAGATTATATTCATGACGTTCAGCAGCTGGCGTTTATATTCATGCATGCGTTTTGCCTGTACGTCAAAGACCGTCTCCGGATCGATTTCGACGCCTTCTTTTTTGAAGGCATAATCGGCAAATTGCTTTTTCTTAATCTGTTTGATTTCGTTAAGGCGCTTTAATACGCTCTTATCATTGACGAAATTTTTGAATTTAGAAAGCTGCGAAGCATCTTTGACATATCCGTCGCCGATACAATCGTTGAGGAGCTCGCACAATTCGGGATTCGATTGGCAAAGCCAGCGGCGGTGCGCGATGCCGTTTGTAACGTTTGTAAATTTATCCGGCCATAACTGATAAAAACCATGGAATACACTGTTTTTGATGATGTCGCTATGCAGTGCGGAAACTCCGTTGACTTTATGGGAGCCGACGACGCAAAGATTGGCCATCTTTATCTGACCGTTTGAAAAAACGGCCATGTTTTCGATCAGCTGATGCTGCCCCGGATAGCGCGCCCAAAGATCATTGCAAAATCTGCGGTTGATCTCTTTTAAGATCATATGAATGCGCGGCAAACGGCGGGCGATCAGATCTTCCTGCCACGTTTCCAATGCTTCCGCCATGACCGTGTGATTGGTATAGGCAAACGTAGCCGTTGTAATATTCCACGCATCTTCCCACGTAAAGCCGTTTTCATCCATCAATATGCGCATCAATTCAGGAATGGCAAGCGCGGGATGCGTGTCGTTGATGTGAATCGCCGCTTGCTGGGGCAATAAAGAGAGAGGCCCGTAGCGGTGTTTGTGATCGTTTATGATATTCTGCAAAGATGCGGATACCAAAAAATATTGCTGCTTTAAGCGCAGAGATTTTCCTTCATAATGATCGTCGGCGGGATACAGGACTTTTGAAATAACCTCCGCTTCGTTTTCTTCCTGCATACAGCGAAGATAGTCGCCCTGCGAAAACAATTTCATGTCAAAACGGGAAATATTGCGGGCTCGCCACAAACGCAGTACGGAGACAGCTTCGCTGTCTTTGCCGGAAATCATCATGTCGTATGCGATCGCTTCGACTTCTTTATACCCTCCGTAGGTAACTTTCAGTCCGTTTTCTGACCAATCTTCCTTGACCCATCCGTCAAATTTTACGGTGCATGATTTATCGCTGCGTTGCGTCAGCCACACTTCCCCTCCGGGCAGCCATATATCCGGCAACTCGGTCTGCCAGCCATCGACGATCTTTTGCTTAAACAGTCCGTAATCATATCGGATGGAATACCCCATTGCGGGATAATTCCCCGTCGCCAATGCGTCCATAAAGCACGCGGCAAGCCGCCCGAGCCCGCCGTTTCCGAGACCGGCATCGGGTTCCTGTTCGTAGAGATCTTCCAGCGTCAGATTGAAATACTTTAAAGCCTTTTCGTACTCTTCGCCGAGCCCGAGATTATAGATATTATTTTTCAGCGATCTGCCGAGCAAAAATTCCATGCAGAGATAATAGACGCGCTTTCCCTTTTTGCTCATCATTACCTTATGGAATTGTTGGCGTTTTTCAAGCAAAATATCCCGAACGCTCATTACAACGGCTTTATAAATCTGATCCTTTGTCGCTTCTTTAGAAGACACGCCGAAGTATCTCGACAATTTGCCTTGAATCAGCAACTGCACTTCTTTTTCGGTAATGTTTTTCGTACTGGCCATTTCTTGTAGCTCCTGAAGTTTAAAATTATTTCAACATTTCCCCGTAAATCTTTTCGTATTCTTTTGCCGAACGCTGCCAACTGAAGTCAACGGACATCACTCGCTTTACGAGCTCCGGCCAAAATTCTTTATTATAATAGCAATTAATTGCTTCACGAATAACATACAACATATCATATGCGTTGTAATTCGCGAATGTAAACCCGTTTCCGCCGTTGCCTACAGGTTTGATGCTGTCGAAAAGCCCGCCCGTTTCGCGGACGATCGGCACGGTACCGTAACGGCTTGCGATCATCTGCGATAATCCGCAAGGCTCCGATTTGGAAGGCATTAAGAACAGGTCGGCGCCGGAATAGATTTTTCTGGACAGATCGGGATTGAAGGCAATGACGGTGATAAGTTTTCCGACATACCTTCGGGACAGATCGGTAAAATAATTTTCGTACGAAGAGTCCCCTTTCCCTAAGATTATTACCTGAACGTCCTGCCTTAATACTTCTTCGATGACCGTGCGAACGAGATCCAAGCCCTTGTGCGCAACCAACCGCGAAATAATGGCAATGACAGGCGTATCCGGCTTTACGGGAAGATTGAACATCTTTTGAAGCTCTTCTTTGCAGCGCTTTTTTGGCTCGATGTCATTGACTCCGTAATGCGCAAAAATCGAAGCATCCGTTTCGGGATTATACGCATCGGTATCGATTCCGTTCAATATTCCGAACAATTTGAATTCGTTTCTGCGGACGATCGGATCGAGCCCGTGAGCATAGTACGGATCTTTGATTTCCTGCGCATACCGCGGGCTGACCGTCGAAAATTTTTCGCTGCACTCGATCGCGGCTTTCATGAGGTTTATGCACTTATTGTATTCGAGCAAATATTTCCAGGAGTTCGAAATTCCGAAAAGATCCTCTAAAATATCCAAAGAATATTTGCCCTGATATTCGATATTGTGGATCGTGAAAAGAGAACGGATAAACTGATATTCGGGGCGGAAACAGTAGATCGTTTTTAAATATATCGCGGCAAGCGCAGCCTGCCAGTCATGACAATGCATGATTTCCGGATAAAAGTTCAAAAACGGCATGATCTCCATGACGCTGCGGCAGAAAAAGGCAAAGCGTTCGCCGTCATCATAATATCCGTAGCAGCCGGGCCTTTTGAAATAATATTCGTTATCCAAAAAATAAAACGTAACATTGTTTATTTCATAACTGAAGATACCGCAATATTGATTACGCCAGGCGAGAGGCACGAAAATATTCCCGAGATACTTAAATTTATTTCTGTAATCCCAGGAAATATCCGAATACAGCGGTATCACGACGCGGACATCATAGGCATCGTTTGCGGCGAGAGCTTTCGACAGAGAACCGATTACTTCCGCCAGTCCGCCTGTAGCAATAAACGGCGTGGCTTCGGAAGCAACGAACAAGATCTTCTTTTTAGGTGCCACGGTGATTTCTGTAACCTCCTCGACAGCAATTTTCTCGGCGCTTTCCTGCGGCGCGGACTCGGTTTTTTCCGTAGGCGCTTTTGCCTTTTTGTTTTTTGAGGCGGAAGAATTTCCCCTTTTCGCTTTCGTCAAGGGCTCGGGAGTTTTTTGTACATTCACTGCCGAGGTCGCCGTTGTTTCTTCGTTCGATGCAACAGCAACAGCGTTTTTTGTTTTCTCTTCGGCTGTTGTTTTTTCTGCAGAAGGAATAACTTGATTCGCCGATTCCGGCAAAGATTTTTTAGGTTTTACAGGCATAGTTTTTATACTTCCTCCTTATCAGTCTAAATAATAGATCGATTCAAAAAAATACTTCAGATGACGGTGCCTTTTGCCAAAAAGTAGGGACGGATTTCACATCCCGATAATACACGGTTGTTTCGGATGACTACATTTTTATCGGTTATAACGCAATTCAAATTGACATTGTCGCCAACGACGGCATCCTGCATTATAATGGAATTTTTTATGACCGCATCTTTTCCTACCCGCACGCCGCGGAACAAAATACTGTTTTCGACACGCCCTTCAACGATACAGCCGTCTGAAACCAGCGAATTTTTGACGACGCATTCGTCGCCGTACTTTGACGGAGCAGAATCGCGCACCTTCGTGTATATATCGCGGGCGCCGAACAATTCATCCCGTACGGATTTATTCAGCAGTTCCATATTGTGCATATAATAGGAACCGAAAGAATCGATCGTTGCGTGATACCCTTTAAAATCGTAAGCATAGATCTTCAGGGTTTTCAGATTGCGCTGAAGAATATCGCGTCGGCAGCTTTTATATCCGTGGGCAACGGCATCGGCGATCAATCGGATGAGAAACAAGCGGTTGATGATCAAAATATTGGAATAATATTTGTGCGTGCCGCTGACCGTTTCGTCTAATTGTATCTCCGTTACCCTGCCGGTCTCGTCAGACTGCACAAGAGTATATTTTGAGGAATTTGCGATTTCTTCCGTATGGCAGACGAGCGTAATATCGGCTTGTTTTTCCTCGTGGTAATCAATGATATCGGAAAAATCCATCCGATAAACGCCGTCGCAATCGCATAGAATGGCATAGTCTTCGTTTCTTCGGCTTAAAAAACCGGTGATGCTTTTTAATGCTTCCAGACGATTTTTGTACAGCCCTTCGTTATCTTTAGCTCCGAAAGGAGGAAGCAGGACAAGACCGCCCGTTTTTCGCGCCAAGTCCCAGTCCTTTCCGCTGCCCAAATGGTCCATCAACGATTGATAATTGTTTTTGGTGATGATGCCGACCGTAGTAACGCCGGAATTCACGAGATTGGAAAGGGCGAAATCGATCAAACGATATCTGCCGCCGTAAGGAATTGAACCCATCGTGCGCTGACTGGATAATTCCGGTACATTTTCATCATGAATATTCGAAAAGATTATTCCCACCGCAGACATTATAAAACTTCCTCCCCTTCTTTGATGTCTTTATCGATCATGGCACCCGCGGCCACCTTTGCTTTGCTGCCTACGCAGACATTTCGCCCGAGCACGGCAATCCCCTTTGCCGTTTCCTTATCTTCTCCGATGACTGCATTTTCGCCGACCCGGACGTCTTCATCGAGGATGGAATAGCGGACGACCGCGTTCCTTTTGACGACCGTGCCGCTCATGATCACGCTATCTTTGATGACTGCCCCCTCTTCGATCACGACATTGCTTGAAAGAACAGAATTTTCAACGGTGCCGCAAATTTCGCAACCAAGCGCAATCATTGAATTCTTGACGACGGCATTTTCACCGCAATATTCGGGCGGAGCAAGAGGATTCCGCGAATGAATTTTCCAAGAGGAATCGGCTACATCAAATGCGGGTTTATCGCCCAGCAGATCCATATTCGCTTCCCAAAGAGAACTGATCGTACCAACATCTTTCCAGTACCCCTCGAAACGATAGGCAAACATCTTTTCTCCCGCGTTCAGCATGGCGGGTAAAATGTTTTTCCCGAAGTCTTTGGAAGAATTCGGATCGTCGTCGTCCTCTTCCAGATATTTATACATTTTTTCTGCCGTGAATATGTACACCCCCATGGATGCGAGCGTACTTTTCGGATGTTTCGGCTTTTCCTCAAATTCGTAAATCGAGCCGTCCGGATTGGTGTTCAGGATGCCGAAGCGGGAAGCCTCTTTTAACGGCACTTCGATTGCCGCGATCGTGCAGTCGGCTTCATTGTCGATATGCGCTTTGAGCATCTTGCTGTAGTCCATCTTATAAATATGATCGCCGGAAAGAATGAGCACGTATTCGGGATTGTACATTTTAATGAAGTTCAGATTCTGGTAGATGGCATTTGCCGTGCCTTCATACCAAGCGGACTTCGCTTTCTTCTGATACGGCGATAATACGTGCACGCCGCCGAAATTCCGGTCGAGATCCCAAGGTTGTCCGTTCCCGATATATTCGTTGAGGACCAAAGGCTGATACTGGGTTAAGACCCCGACCGTATCGATCCCCGAATTGACACAGTTAGACAGCGGGAAATCGATAATCCGATATTTTGCGCCGAAAGGCACTGCCGGCTTTGCTATATTATTGGTAAGCGCATATAATCTGCTTCCCTGTCCGCCGGCGAGCAACATTGCAACGCACTCTTTCTTTCTCTGCATATTCTACCCCCAAAAATATGTTTTATATATAAAATACTTCTTCGTACCGCTGGTTTATGCACGGTCAAAGAATTTTTTGCAAATAAACACAAGTCAACTTCGGCAATTCGATTTTGATGGAATATTCTCTGCCGTGGCTGCTTTTCTTTTCCGTGTTGAAAATTCTCTTCGTCAGTTCACCGCTGCCCCCGAATTTGGGATGGTCGGTATTAAAAACAACTTTATATTTGCCTTTCGGAACCCCCAGACGATAACCGACGGACTTGGTACCGGAAAAGTTGATTACGACCAGAAAATTGTTCCCCTCTTTGTCTTTCCGCATATATGCAAGCATGTTGCGGTCGGCATCGTCGGCCGCTATCCATTCGAAACCGTCCCAGGAATCCTCGATTTGATAAAAAGCCGGGGTTTCGCGGTAAAAAGCGTTTAAAGCCGCATTCATGTCGGAAAGTTTTTGGTGCAGAGAATACTCTTTCAGGAAAAATTCCAGGCCTTCTTTATAATTCCATTCCTTGAATTGGCCGAATTCGCAGCCCATAAACAGGAGCTTTTTACCCGGATGAGACATCATATAGCCCATGAAAGCCCGAAGATTGGCAAATTTTTCTTCATAATTTCCGGGCATCTTATCGATCAGAGAACGTTTGCCGTAGACAACTTCGTCGTGCGAGATCGGCAAGACATAATTTTCGGTAAAAGCGTACATCATCGAAAAAGTCAACTTGTTGTGGTTCCCCTTCCGGAAATACGGATCCGTCTGCATATAGTCGAGGACATCGTTCATCCAGCCCATATTCCATTTGAAGTTGAACCCCAGGCCGCCGATATCTACCGGTTTTGTTACCAACGGCCAAGCCGTCGACTCTTCCGCAATCATTAAAGCATCCGGGAAGAGAGAGAAAACAGTCGAATTCAAGCGGCGTAAAAATTCGATCGCCTCAAGATTTTTATTTTCTCCGTACTTATTCGGAAGCCACTCTCCCGGTCTTTTATCGTAATCAAGATAGAGCATGGATGCAACGGCATCGACGCGCAATCCGTCGATATGGAATTTGTCAAAGAAAAAAACCGCGTTTGAAATCAGAAACGAAAGGATCTCCGTACGCCCGTAATCAAAGCGCCGCGTTCCCCAGCTTTTGTGTTCCTGCCTGTCCCACGCGGGGCTTTCATACAAGGGCTCGCCGTCAAATTCGTACAGGCCGTGCGCGTCTTTGGGGAAATGCGCGGGAACCCAATCCATGATGACGCCGATGCCGTTTTTATGGCATTCGTCAACCAATCGCATAA
>CALVXE010000153.1 GCA_944368795.1 uncultured Clostridia bacterium
GGGGTATGCGCCCCCATCGGGTTTAAAGCAAACGGAGTGCACTGCGGAATTCGAAAGAATAGAGCTAAGCGCGATCTTTCTCTGATCGTCAGCGACGTTCGAGGCGCGGCGGCTTGCGTATATACTCAAAATTTGGTGAAAGGAGCACCGATCGCGGTAACGAAAAGGCATGTCGCGGACGGATATGCGCAAGCAATCGTATGCAACAGCGGGAATGCAAACACCTGCAATGCGGACGGTGAAGCGATAGCCGAAGGAATGTGCGGATTGGTGGAAAAATTTTCCGGCGTTGCGGCGAGCGATGTGATCGTTGCCTCCACGGGCGTTATCGGTCAGCCGCTTTCCCTCGATCCGATCCGGGACGGTATGCCGCTTCTCGTACAAGGTTTAAATTCCGACGGCAGTTTATATGCGGCGCAGGGAATCATGACGACCGACACCGTTGAAAAGCAGGTCGCATACCGCTTTACCATCGGAGATAAAGAGTGTACGATCGGCGCGATCGGTAAAGGGGTCGGTATGATCAACCCCAATATGGCTACCATGCTGATTTTTATTACGACAGACGTTGCGATAACGCCTGCCATGTTGCAGAAGGCGCTGTCGGCAGATGTAAAAGATTCATTCAATATGGTCAGCGTGGACGGTGACACATCGACCAACGATATGGCTTGCGTTTTGGCAAACGGGCTTGCCGAAAACGCTTTAATAGCCGAAAGCGGAAAAGATTTCACGGTTTTCCGCAAAGCTCTGAATAAGGTAACGACATATTTATGCCGAAAAATAGCAAAAGACGGTGAAGGGGCGACCAAACTTCTCGAATGCAAGGTGTCCGGAGCAAAGAGCAAAGCGGTTGCGCGTACGGTCGCGAAATCGGTAATTAAATCCTCTCTTTTTAAAGCGGCCATGTTCGGAGCCGATGCCAATTGGGGACGCGTGCTTTGTGCGATCGGTTATGCGGGGGCGGCTGTCGATATTTCGAAAATAGATGTCGATTTTAAAAGCAAAGCGGGCGTTTTAGAGGTTTGCCGAGGCGGCAGCGGAATCGATTTTTCAGAAGAAGAGGCAAAAAAGATATTGTCGGAGGATGAAATCGAAGTCCTTATTCGATTGAACGACGGGAACGGAAAGGCGACGGCTTGGGGCTGCGATCTCACCTATGAATATGTAAAAATCAACGGGGACTATCGCACTTGATAAAATAATCGGTCGGAAGGAACGAGTATGAATAAAACAATCAACGATAAACAGCTTCGGGCTCAAATTTTGATCGAAGCCTTGCCGTATATTCAAGATTATAACGGAAAGATTATTGTAGTAAAATACGGCGGAAACGCAATGATCAACGAAGAACTTAAAATGTCGGTCATGCGCGACATAGTTTTGTTGAATCTCATCGGGGTCAAGGTCGTTCTCGTGCATGGCGGCGGTCCCGAAATATCCGAGATGCTGAAGAAGATCGGCAAAGAATCCGTGTTTGTCGACGGTTTGCGGTATACCGATGAAGAGACGGCGGAAGTCGTTCGTATGGTTTTGGCGGGCAAAATCAATAAGTCTCTCGTCAATTTGTTGGAAAGCATCGGCGGCAAAGCGCTGGGGCTTTGCGGCATAGACGGGCACATGATGAAATGCTGCAAAGAAAATGAAAAATTGGGATATGTCGGCAAAATCGTTGAGATGGACACAAAAGTCATAACCGATGCCCTTGATGCGGGATATATTCCCGTCGTCTCGACGGTCGGGTTTGACGACGAAGGGCATATCTATAACGTGAATGCAGATACGGCTTCCGCGGTCATTGCGGGAGCTTTGGGGGCAACGAGTCTCATTTTAATGACGGATACGACCGGCGTTTTGCGCGACAAAGAGGACGAATCCAGTCTGATCCCCAAAATTTATGTCAGCGATATCCCTTCGTTAATCAAACAGGGGATTATTTCGGGAGGAATGATCCCGAAGATCGAGTGCTGCCGCGAGGCGATCCGCCGCGGGGTTAAAAAAGTTTTTATAATCGATGGGCGCGTTGAACATTCTATTTTGGTGGAGACGCTTTCCGACCAAGGGATCGGTACCATGTTTGTAAACGAAGACTGATTTCGATCAGTCTTTTTTTTCGGGCACAGGGTGAATTTAAGGGCGAAATGTTTGCTTTTACGAGTGCTTTATGATAGAATAGATAAAATTATAGGTACATACTATGGGTTTCGATGAGATAAAAAAACAGGATAAATTATATATAGCCAATACGTACAATCGCTTTCCGACAGATTTAGAATGCGGCAAAGGCGCAACGCTGTATTCTTCGAGCGGAGACAAATATGTCGATTTCGGCAGCGGTATTGCGGTCAACACGTTTGGCGTCAACGACGAGGAATGGAAATCTGCCGTGATCGAACAGCTAAACAAGATTCAGCATGCGAGCAATTTATATTATACGCGGCCGCAGACTGAACTGGCGCAGCTGCTGTGCGAGAAAACAGGCGCGAAAAAAGTGTTTTTTTCCAATTCCGGAGCAGAGGCAAACGAATGCGCGATAAAGGCGGCGCGAAAATATTCATTTGATAAATACGGCGAAGGCAGATACCGTATCGTTACGCTGAAAAACTCTTTTCACGGCAGAACAATGGCAACATTATCAGCGACGGGGCAAGAAGGCATGCACCGTTATTATATGCCTTTTTTGGAAGGGTTTGATTATGCCGAACCTACATATGAAGGCGTACGCTCCTGTTGTTCGCAGAAAACCTGTGCGGTCATGATGGAGTTGGTTCAAGGTGAGGGCGGAGTCCGCGCATTGAATTCCGACGACGTAAAAAAAATAGCCGAGTTCTGCAGAAAGAAAGATATACTTTTAATAATTGACGAAGTGCAGACGGGCAACGGCAGAACGGGACGTTTGTATGCTTATGAGCATTATGATATTTCTCCGGATATTGTTTCGACGGCGAAAGGATTGGGGGGCGGGCTGCCGCTGGGTGCTACGATGTTTTTCGGGAAGTGCGAAAACGTATTTGCGGCCGGAGATCACGGATCGACGTTCGGCGGCAATCCGATCGCGTGTGCGGGGGCCTGCAGCATTTTAAAACGTATCGATAAAAATCTCCTTTTAGAGGTGCAGGGAAAGAGCGCATATTTGTTTACCCATTTGGGCCGCATTAAAAATGTGCTTAGCGTAACCGGTTTGGGGCTGATGATCGGGCTGGAAACGACGAAAAATGCGCGTTCGGTCGCTGAGGCCTGTTTACAGAGAGGACTGATCGTGTTGACGGCAAAAAATAAAATTCGTTTGCTGCCGCTGCTGAACATCAATAAAGAAGAAATGGATTTTGCATTAAAAATTTTAAATGAGGTTATATCCGAATGAAACATCTGTTAAAACTCGGCGATTTGACGACGGAAGAGATTTTCGGCATTCTCAATCTCGCCGATCAGTTGAAGTATGAGCGCAAAAACGGCATCGGGCATCATCATCTCAAGGGTAAAAAGCTCGGTATGATTTTTCAAAAATCATCTACCCGTACGCGCGTCAGTTTTGAGGTCGGGATGTACGAATTGGGCGGCTATGCGCTGTTTCTTTCCGATCGCGATCTGCAGATCGGAAGGGGTGAGCCGATAAAAGATACGGTTCGGGTATTGTCTCGTTATCTCGACGGTATTATGATCCGTACCTTCGCGCAGAAGGATGTGGAAGACCTCGCGAGATACGGTTCGATTCCCATTATCAACGGGCTCACCGATTATTGCCACCCCTGTCAGGTATTGGCGGATCTCATGACGATACGTGAATATAAGGGGAGCTTAAAAGGCTTGAAGCTGTGCTTTGTGGGCGACGGCAACAATATGGCAAATTCGCTGATTGTTGGCGGGATCAAAACGGGCATGGAAGTCTCGATTGCGTGCCCGGATAAATATCGGCCGGATGAAGAAATCGTTTCTTGGGCGCAGCAAACCGGAAACCTTGTAGTAACATCGGATATAAAAAAAGCGGCGGAAGGCGCAGATGTTCTGTATACGGACGTTTGGGCTTCAATGGGCCAGGAAGGGGAAAAACAAGAACGCGAGGAAGCTTTTAAAGGGTATTGCATCGATGAAGAATTGATGAAACGGGCAAAATCCGATGCGATGGTCCTGCACTGTTTGCCTGCGCACAGAGGTGAAGAGATCACGGATGAAGTTTTTGAAGCGCACGCACAGGAAATCTTTGATGAAGCGGAAAACAGGTTGCATGCGCAAAAAGCGGTGTTGGTAAAATTGTTGAAATAAACCAAAGAAATCGGATCGATAGGGATTTATTATGAAAGAAGAAAAAGTATACCTCACATTGCAAAACGGACAAGTCTTTGAAGGAAAAAGATTCGGAGCAAAGGGCGATGTGCTCGGAGAACTCGTTTTTACGACTGGTATGACGGGTTATATCGAGACGCTCACGGATCCGAGTTATTACGGACAAATCGTAATACAAACATTTCCGTTGATCGGAAATTACGGAATGATTTGTTCAGACCGTGAAAGTAAAAAGCCGTATCTTTCCGGTTATATTGTGCGGGAATACTGCGAGCAGCCTTCAAATTTTCGTTGCGAAGAGAAAATAGACGACTATTTGCGTAAAAACAATATTGTCGGCGTATATGGCATCGATACGCGCGAGCTTACCAGAACAGTGCGGGAAGCAGGCGTAATGAATGCAGTGATTTCTTCCCGGCCGGTGCAGGACATCGAGGCGGTCAAAAATTATGTGATTCGCGACGCTGTAAAGAATTGCACCTGCAAGGAAGTATTGTACTATGGCGAACCGGGAGCAAAACGAACGATCGTGCTTTGGGATTTCGGGGCCAAAGAGAATATCGTGCGGGAGCTTGTGCGGCGCGACAATCGGGTGATACGCGTTCCTGCATATTATACGGCGGAGCAGATCCTTTCGATGCGGCCGGACGGAATCATGCTTACCAACGGGCCGGGGGATCCGGCGGAGAATACGGAGATTATCGAAAATATCCGCAAATTGGCGGGCAAATTACCCATATTCGGAATCTGCCTCGGGCATCAGCTGTTTGCGTTGGCTATGGGCGGAAAAACCAAAAAAATGAAATACGGACATCGGGGCGGAAACCAACCGGTAAAAGAATTGTCAACCGGTACAGTTTATATCTCCAGCCAAAACCATGGTTATGAAGTGATTGCAGATTCGATCCGCGACGTCGGCAAACTGAGTTTTATCAATGTTAACGACAATACTTGCGAAGGTGTCGAATATCCTTCTCTGAATGCGTTTACCGTGCAGTTTCATCCCGAAGCCTGTGCGGGACCGCTGGATGCTCGCGACTTGTTTGACAAGTTTATGAACATGATCGACGGAGGGAAGAAAAATGCCTAAAAGAAGCGATATAAAAAAAGTTCTTGTAATCGGTTCCGGGCCGATCGTGATCGGGCAGGCTGCAGAGTTCGACTATGCGGGTGCGCAGGCTTGCCGCGTTTTGAAAGATGCGGGGGTAAATGTCGTTCTCTGTAACTCCAACCCCGCAACGATCATGACGGACAGTGCTTTGGCAGATGAGATTTATCTTGAACCTCTCACTTTGGAATCGATCAAAAGGATTATTATAAAAGAGCGGCCGGATAGTTTGCTTGCATCTTTGGGAGGGCAAACAGGCCTTACCATCGGTTGTCAGCTCGCCAAAGAAGGCTTTCTCGATAAGTGGGGCGTCAAGCTGATCGGTACCAAGGTCGATGCTATCGACAGGGCGGAAGACCGCGAACTTTTCAAAGAGACGATGCAGAAGATCGGCCAGCCCGTCGTTCCTTCCGATATTGCGTATACCGTGGAGGAATGTGTTGCCGTCGCTGATAAAATCGGGTATCCCGTTATCATTCGTCCGGCATTTACTTTGGGAGGCGCCGGCGGCGGGGTAGCGTACAACGAAGAAGAGCTCCGCAGCATTTCGCATAACGGATTAATGCTTTCTCCGATCACGCAAGTCCTTGTCGAAAAATATATTTACGGTTGGAAAGAAATCGAATTTGAGGTTCTGCGAGACAGTCACGGCAACGTTCTTACCGTCTGTTCGATGGAGAATTTTGATCCGGTAGGCATTCATACGGGCGATTCGATCGTTATTGCTCCCGCGGTTACTCTTTCGGATAAAGAATATCAGATGCTCCGCAGCGCATCGTTGAAAATCATCACCGAATTGCAGATCGAGGGGGGATGCAACTGTCAGTTTGCGCTGAATCCCGATTCGTTTGAATATTCGGTAATCGAGGTAAATCCGCGCGTTTCGCGTTCGTCGGCACTGGCGAGTAAGGCCACGGGGTATCCGATCGCAAAGGTAGCAACGAAGATCGCGCTCGGTTATACGCTCGATGAAATTAAAAATGATGTAACGGGCGAGACTTATGCATGTTTCGAGCCGACGCTCGACTATGTGGTCGTAAAGCTTCCGAAATGGCCGTTTGATAAATTTTTATATGCGAAGCGCGAATTGGGTACGCGCATGAAGGCTACGGGCGAAGTAATGGCTATCGGGACCTCTTTCGAGATGGCTATCATGAAGGCCGTTCGCGGGGCTGAGATTTCGCTTTCCTCCCTGAATTTAGATAAATATGAGGGGAAGGATCTGCGGGAAGAACTGAAAAAGCTTTCGGATGAAAGGCTGTTTACGGTGTTTGCGGCTTTAAAGGCAGGCATTTCCGTAGATGAAATTTTTGAAATTACAAAAATCGATCGTTGGTTTTTGCGCAAATTAAACAATCTGGTCGAATACGAGAATCGTATAAAGAGCGAGAAATTGACCAGGGCGCTTTACGATGAAGGGAAAAGGCTCGGATATCCCGATAAAGAGTTGGAAAAAATTTCCGGGCAGACCATTCCGTACCACCGCAAGGCAGTTTATAAGATGGTCGATACTTGCGCGGCGGAATTTGCCGCTTCGACGCCATACTTTTACTCAACGTACGACGAGAGCGAGCATGACGAAGCGACGCCGTTTATCAAAAGAAGTACAAAAAAGCGGATCATTGTTCTCGGTTCCGGTCCGATTCGTATCGGGCAGGGCATAGAATTCGATTATTCTTCCGTTCATTGCGTTTGGACGTTAAAGCAGCTCGGGTATGAAGTAATCATCATCAATAACAATCCCGAAACGGTCTCGACGGACTTCGATACCGCAGACAGGCTGTATTTTGAACCCCTTACTCCGGAAGACGTTCAGAATGTGATCGATAAAGAAAAACCGTACGGCGTCGTGATAACCTTCGGCGGTCAAACGGCAATTAAGCTGTGTAACTATCTCGATAAAAAGGGGATCCGCATTCTCGGTACTTCGGCCGACAGCGTCGATATGGCGGAAGATCGCGAGCGCTTCGATGAACTGCTTGAAAGGTTCGGGATCAGCCGCCCGAAGGGACTTACGGTAATGACGAAGGAAGAAGCGCTGCAGGCGGCCGATAAACTGGGATATCCTGTATTGTTGCGGCCTTCTTATGTTATCGGCGGGCAAAATATGACGATCGCGTTTACCGAAAGCGATATTTCCCGCTATATGGATGTGATCCTTGCGCAGCACATCGAGAATCCCGTATTGTGCGATAAATATTTGATGGGCCAGGAATTGGAAGTCGATGTGATCAGCGACGGTACGGATGTTTTGATTCCCGGGATCATGCAGCACATCGAACGTGCCGGCGTGCACAGCGGAGATTCCATCGCCGTATATCCTCCTTATAATCTGAGCGATATAATGCTGGATAAAATTATTGAGTGCTCCACGCAGTTGGCTCTTTCGTTAAAGACAAAGGGCCTCATCAACATACAGTTTTTGGTTTATCATAATGAATTGTATGTGATCGAGGTCAATCCGCGTGCCTCGCGGACAATTCCGTATATATCGAAAGTTACGGGAGTGCCGATGGTCGAACTCGCGACGAAAATTATGGTCGGCGCAAAATTGAAAAAGCTCGGGTATGGTACGGGGCTGTATAAAACTTCGCCGTATGTAGCGGTAAAAGTACCCGTTTTCTCTTTTGAAAAATTGAACGATGTCAATTCTCAGCTCGGGCCCGAAATGAAATCGACCGGTGAGGTGCTCGGGATCGGAAAAACGATCGAGGAAGCTTTGTTTAAAGGGCTGGTTTCGGCAGGGTTTAAACTTTGTCATCCAACAAAGCAGCACAGCGTCGGCGTTTATTTTACCATCAACGATCAAGACAAATTCGAGATTCTCGGACTTGCCAAAAAGTTTAGCGATTTGGGCTTAAATATTTACGCGACGAAAGGCACGGCGGAAACGATTCGGACTTTGGGTATCGATGTCGTTACGGTCGATCGGCTTTCGCAGAGCGATGCGATCATCCGGTTGATGGATGAAGGCAAAATTGATTATATCGTATATACGGGCAAGACGGATATGGATTCGATCAACGATTACATTCGTATGCATCACCATGCGGTTTTGCTTGGGATCACGACTCTTACTTCGTTAGATACGGCAAATGCTTTGGCGGATATCATTGCGAGCCGTTTCAATGAAAACAATACGGAACTCGTCGATATCAATCATCTGCGTGCGGAAAGGACAAAATTGAATTTTGTCAAGATGCAGAGCTGCGGGAACGATTATATTTTCTTTGACAATATGGACGGTAAAATCACCTGTCCCGAATCTTTGGCGATTAATTTTGTCGATCGGCATTACGGCATTGGCGGAGACGGGATCACGCTGATCGAAAAATCGGAAATCGCCGATGCAAAGATGCGCATCTTTAACAAAGACGGAAGTGAAGGCGCCATGGCGGGCAATTCGATTCGTTGCGTGGCGAAATACCTGTATGATAACGGCTTTGTAAAAGACAAGAGGATCAGAATAGAGACTCTGAGCGGAGTCAAGGAGATGACG
>CALVXE010000154.1 GCA_944368795.1 uncultured Clostridia bacterium
ATTGAAAGAAAAAAATGTAGAAATAGTCGCCTGCGAAAAATGCAGGGAAATCGTGCCCGAATTGGCCGAAGCGACCGATGAAGATTTTTATACGGAATATTCGGCTTTAAAAATATCCGTTAAACTTGTGCGGGACGCGGCTGAGGCGATAGCTCATATAAACAAGTACGGCACACACCACAGCGACAGCATCATAACGGAAAATGCGGCTGTTGCCGAGCGTTTTTTGAATGAGGTCGACAGTGCGGCAGTTTATTGGAATGCGAGCACTCGCTTTACAGATGGTTTTGAATTCGGCATGGGCGCGGAAATGGGGATTTCCACCCAAAAACTTCACGCGCGCGGGCCGATGGGTTTAAAAGAGTTGACTTCATACAAATATCAGATTCGTGGGAACGGACAAATCCGCGGTTAAGCAAAAAGCAAAAGGACGAAAGCCGGGGGCGCAAAAAAAATTGCGCCCCCGGTACATATTTATGGTCAAACCGCAAATAATACTATTGTCAGCAACGGTAGAGCAGATTCGTTGAATAAAGAAAGTTTGAGTTTATGAGAAGGATTTGCAAAAATACGGTTGCTTTCATATAGAGTCTCGTTTTGAATGCGGTAAAAATTCTCGTATTTTGAAAATGATCGAAGCAGATGCAGTCTGCGTTTGAGATGGTTTTTAGGATTATGAAAATGCACCCGCAGGATAAAGCGGGGCATCATAGAAGAGGAAATATGCCGGTTGGTGTGTTTCCTCTTATTTTTTACGGCAAAAGAAGTTTTTGAATGAGAGTTTACAATTGTTCCGGATTATGATATAATGATAAAAGCATATAAGGAGGTTCTTATGGCAAAAAAGAGAAGCGGTGCAAGGCAAACGGCCGAAAAAGCTGTAAAAAAATTTCATCCGGCGATTTTGCTTTTAGCCGTACTGTTTTTGATCATCGGCATTGTCGCAGGGGTTCTTGTATCGAGATATTTGACAAAAAACGATGTGTTTGAACTGAATGGCGCAAAGACGATTCAAATCGCATTGGGCGATTCTTTCACCGATCCCGGCGTACATATTGTTTCTTTCGGCAGGGATATCTCTTCGAAGGCGGAAGTAGGCGGAGATTTTTCGGTGTTTGACGAAAGTGTTGAAGATATTTATCAATTTGTTTATACGGTGGATGATGTGCGCTGGGGAGAATATCAATTGGTGCGCACGGTAATCGTAGGCAATCCTGAAGGTTCGGAGGAATTTTTAAATGGCTAAGAAGAAATTTTCCGCCGGACTCGCTTTTATCGCATGTCTCTTGGCATTGATCATAGGTTTTATCGCGTCTTTTTTCCTTTATACTTATATAAAGCGCCCTACGGGCGGCGACGTGTATGTCAGCGGCGATTTAAAGATTCATTTTATGGAACTGGGGAACAAATATGCCGGCGATTCGATCTATATCAAAGCGGGGGAAACCGACATTCTGATCGATGCCGGCTCGCGCGCATCCAGTGCGGATACCACGTCGGAATACATAAAACAATACTGCACGGACGGAGTTTTGGAATATGTTATAGCCACGCATGCCGACCGCGATCATATCGCAGGGTTTGCGGGAAGCGGGTCTTCACCGAGCATTTTTGAACGATTTGAGTGTGAAGTCATTATCGATTTTCCTCGCACGAACAGCGAATCGGAAACCTATGCTGCTTATCAGGAAAAACGCGATGCGGAAGTTGCGGCGGGGGCATCGCATTATACGGCGCTTGAGTGCTATAACAATGCAAACGGGGCGCAGAGGATTTACGAGGTGGCCCGCGGGATAGAGATGGAGATCCTTTACAACTACTATTATGAAAACGATAGCGACGATGAGAACAATTATTCCGTGTGCCTGATGTTCAACCAGGGAGATAAGCATTTCTTGTTTACCGGCGACTTGGAAGAGGACGGAGAAAAGCATCTCGCCGACTTTTATGAGTTGCCCGAAGTTGAGCTTTTTAAAGCGGGGCACCACGGGTCGAAAACCTCTTCTACGGAAGCTCTTCTGTCTGAAATAAAACCGAAAATCGTTTGCGTGTGTTGCTGTGCTGGAACGGACGAATATACGGACAACAAAGAAAATCAGTTCCCGACGCAGGCAATGGTCGATCGGGTGGCGAATTATACAGACAAAGTTTATGTAACCTCTCTCGGCGATGCTTCCGTTGCGGAAGGGTATGTTTCCATGAACGGCAATATCGTAGTATCTTCCGACCGGCGCGGAGTTACGGTAAATTGTTCCAACAATAATACATTGCTAAAAGATACAGAGTGGTTTCAAGCGAATCGGGAAATGCCGGCGGCATGGCTTTGAAATGAAAAAGCAAAAATAGTAAACAGCCTTTCTGTTTCAAGGCAAAAATACTTGATGAATTGAGCGAAATGTATTAAAATATTACCGTTTATTTGCGAACAGAGGAGAACATACTTTGATCAGAAACGATTTACGAAATGTGGCGATTATTGCGCACGTCGACCACGGCAAGACGACGCTTGTAGATCAAATGCTCAGGCAGAGCGGTACATTCAGAGAAAATCAGGTCGTGCAGGAAAGGGTCATGGATTCCAATGCGTTGGAACGAGAACGCGGCATTACCATCCTGGCTAAAAATACGTCGATTCATTATCACGGCGTAAAGATCAATATCATCGATACCCCGGGGCACGCCGACTTTGGCGGCGAAGTGGAGCGCGTATTAAAGATGGTGAACGGCGTCCTTCTTCTTGTCGATGCGGCGGAGGGCCCTATGCCGCAGACGCGCTTTGTTATGCAGAAAGCGCTGGAGCTGAATCACAGGTTGATCATCGTGGTCAATAAAGTGGATCGTCCGGATGCCAGAATAGCCGAGGTCGAAGATGAAATTTTGGAATTGCTCATCGATCTGAACGCGAACGACGAACAGCTCGACAGTCCTATTTTGTTTTGTTCGGGCCGTGCGGGTACGGCTTCTCGTTATGCCGATAAAGACGGCAAGGATCTCACGCCGCTTTTCGATACGATCCTCAATCATATCCCGCCGATGGAAGTGGATGATACGGCGCCTATGCAGTTGCTCGTTTCTTCTATCGACTATAATGATTATGTCGGGCGTATCGGCATCGGAAGGATCGAGCGCGGCTGCGTAAAAGCGAATCAGGAAGTGGTTATTTGCAATCACAACATTCCGACGTTGAATAAGCGCGGAAAACTTGTCAACCTTTATCAAATCGAGGGGCTCACAAGAGTCCCTGCTGAATCTGCCCGTGCCGGGGATATCGTATGCTTTTCAGGTTTGGAAGGCATCAATATCGGCGATACCGTCTGCGCGACGGATTGCGTCGAAGCGGTCCCGTTCGTAAAAATCAGCGAACCGACGGTTGAAATGACGTTTTCCGTCAACGACAGTCCTTTCGCGGGGAAAGAAGGCAAGTTTGTTACCTCGCGCCATTTGCGAGACAGGTTGTACAGGGAGTTGCTGAAAGACGTTTCGCTTAAGGTGGAAGATACCGATTCGGCAGAAGCATTTAAAGTGAGCGGCCGAGGTGAAATGCACCTATCGATTTTAATCGAAACGATGCGGCGCGAAGGCTATGAATTCCAGGTAAGTACCCCGAAAGTCCTTTATAAGACGATCGAAGGAAAATTATATGAGCCGGTCGAGAGATTGATCGTCGATGTTCCGGAAGAAGGCACCGGTCCCGTGTTTCAGAGCATGGGCGAACGGAAAGGTGAACTCGTGCATATGAGCGCCGTCGGTTCCCGCATGCGCCTGGAATTTTTGATCCCGGCGCGCGGATTGTTTGGCTATAAAAGCGAATTCTTGACGCAGACAAAAGGTGAAGGTGTCATGAATTCCATCTTTTTTGAATATCAGCCGTATAAAGGCGATTTAAAGAGGCGAGATACCGGATCGCTGGTCGCGTTTGAAACGGGTGAGGCGGTCACGTACGGCCTGTTTAATGCGCAGGATCGCGGGGTTTTATTTGTGGAGCCGGGAACGCAGGTATACGAAGGGATGGTCGTTGGCGTTTCGCCGAAGAGCGAAGATATTAATGTCAATGTCTGCAAAAAGAAACATATGACGAATACGCGGGCGGCGGGCAGCGACGATGCCATGCGCCTGAATACGCCAAAGAAGATGAGTTTGGAAGAATGCCTGGAGTTTTTGAACGATGACGAACTGTTGGAAGTAACCCCCGTTTCGCTGCGCGTTCGCAAACGGATTTTAGACAGCGAATTGCGAGCAAAGGCCCGCGCTAAGGAAAAGAAGGCATAATTTATAATATAAATGTCATAGAATATCCCTGACGATACATATCGGAGGGGATATTTTTTATGGAAGAGGCAAAATTGCAGACAGTGCTGATCGAACAGCAGAAAAAGATTACCATGACGGGAGTTTTAAGCGTCGATTCTTTTACTGCGCAGCAAATTTCTTTGACTTTGGATAATGGCCGCGCCAGTATTGCGGGCGACGATCTGAAAATTATTGCCTTCACAAAAGCGAACGGCAATTTCGCTGCGTCGGGCAAGATTAGCGGCGTACGGTTTTTATCGAAAAAAGAAAAATTGACGAAGAGACTTTTCGGCTGATGGAACAAATAGCCGTTGTGCTCGTCTGCGCTTTGTCCGGAGTATTTGCAGGTATGTTCTATGAGGCTGTATGCGTTTTCCGCTGTTTTATCAAAAATAAAATAGCGCGAACGGCGGCGGATGTCCTCTTTTTTATAGGTTTTTCTTTTATATTTATTGGCATTTCCGTATTATTCCAACTGCCGGACTTTCGTTTTTATATGTTTTTGGCCGCCTTGCTCGGTTTTTTTCTTTACCTTGAAACTATTCATAGAATGCTTGCCTTTTTTGCAAAAAAACTGTATAATAAATACAGGAGCAGTTGCGTGCGTTTTTTAACGCAGCTGGCATATCGTCGTGAAAGAAGAAAAGTTCAAAAAAATAGTAATAGGCACAACGATAGCCGCAATAATACTTTTGGTGATCCTGCTCGTATATTGGATTTATCAGATGATTGCCATATCGGTACGAAATAATCGCATTCATGAGCTGCAGGAACAAATCGCGTACTACGAACAGATCATTCAAACCTCGCAGGACGATTTGGAAATATACCAGTCTGAACTGTGGCTTGAAATGGCTGCGCGAGAGCTCGGAATGCTGGGCTATGGCGATATCGTCTTTTCGGAGAACTGAAATTTATGAAATATGCCGTGATCGATATCGGATCGAATTCCGTCCGCCTGCTTATGTGGGCGGACGGTCGCTCATTATACAAAAAAATCAATACGACTCGTTTGGGGGAAGGACTATCCCTGACCGGTAAACTTTCGCATGATGCGATCGTTCGTACGTCCGGAGCTGTGCGGGAATTTGCCGCACAGGCAAAAAGTGAGGGGGCTTCCGTCCTATATGCGTTTGCGACCGCAGCAGTTCGTCGCGCGGCAAACGGTTCGGAGTTTACGAAAACGGTCAAAGGCGAATGCGGTATCGATGTCGATGTTATCAGCGGAGAACGCGAGGCGGAGATCGGCCTTTTCGGGGCGTTGCAGGGGGCCGACGGCGGAATCATCGACGTGGGCGGGGCAAGCAGCGAAGTTACCGTCCAACAAGGCGGAAAGATTGTGTATGCCGTCAGTGCAGATGTCGGCGCGGTACGTGTCAAAGACGTTTGCGGTGAAGATTTTATGTGCGCGCAGCAATTTATTTCTGAAAAAATTAAGGTTTTGGGGCAAATTCCGCGCAGTGCAATGAAAGCCGTCGGGGGAACGGCGACGGCATTGGCCGCGCTGGCCGGTGAAATTGAACCGTATGATCCTTGTTTGGTCGACGGATATTGTTTGACGGCGGATACGATTTATAAGTGGATACGGCGGCTGTATTCTTTATCGCTGCAAGAGCGCCTGAAACTTAAGGGGATGGATCCTAAGCGGGCCGACATTTTAGGTGGGGGTGCCTTGATTTTATATTCTGTCATGCGGCGCGCGGACGTGCAGAGCGTTTCGGTGAGCGAAAAGGACAATATGGAAGGGTATCTCCTTTCAAAGATCAAGGAGGAAAGATCGTGAACCGCATTATTGAACGGTTTGTCCGTATATTTGATTATGTCGCTTCGTTTGCGCTCGCTGGGACGGTCGTCTATATCGGATATATGAATTACTGGCAGGATTTAAATTCTGCCTTGCTGATAATTTTACTCGTTTTGGGAGGCCTTGCGTCGAGTGCGATTTGCTGTGCTTTTCATGAACTGGGGCATGTGGTCTTTGGATGGGGATGCGGCTTTCGCTTTAACAGTATCAGGATCGGCTTTTTAACTATCTATCGCAGCGAAGGCAAGATCTGTTGCACGGTACAAAGGATGCCGGAATCGTTGGCGGGATCGGTCGAAATGCTGCCGAAAACGTCCGAGAAATTATATACAAAGTTTTTGTCCATGATTTCCGGAGGACTGCTTTTTTCGTTTCTCTTTTTAGTCGGCGCCGCCGTTGCCTTTATTTTTTACGAAAAGCTCCCGTTTGCGGTTTATGCGCTGTTATGTACTTCTTTGCCCTATGCTTTTCATCTGTTTTTTTATAATGTCCTTCCGTTCAATGATGACAATATGGATACGGACGGAAGCATGTTCAAGGGGCTTTTAAAAAAGGAGACTTCCTATCTTACGGCGGTCAATATTCTGGCGATAGAAGGGTATTTGTATCAGGGTTGTTCGCCTTCGGAAATTGACAAAAATTTGTATTTCGGTTTGCCGCAGCTCCCGGAAGATGATTTGAATTTTATTCTTCTTACCGATTATCGGCTGGCATTTTACCTCGATTCCGAAGATTACGGAAATGCTTTAAAGGCGAGCGACCGTTTGGAAAATCTGCTGGAGTATGTGCCCAAGTTTTATTACAATGCGGTCCTTGCGGACATAATTTTTTGTAAAAGCTTTTTAAAGGCGGATTTAGAAGGGGCGTTGCGTTTATATCCGCAGGCACAGCTTTATTTAAAAGGGGAAAAATCTTTGAAGAGCTGCCGCATTTCGGCGGCCTATGAGCTGTATGCCAGGCAGGATAAAATGGCGGCGCTGCGCGCCGTCAGCGAGGCGGAAAAAAAGGTAGAAACCTGCGATATCAAGGGCATCAAAAAATATGAGAAAAAATTGATAACCGTTATCCGAAACGATATTGTTTCGGAACAGGTCGTCGAAGAAGGATAAACCTTTGGACGGCGGCTTTGAAAGAGGGGGCTCAGAACGAGCCCCCTCTTTCAAAGCAATCAGCAAAGTCGGTTTAATCTGCCGTAACAGCCTGGACATACGGCATTTGAGTTCTCCGCACAATTTTTGCATAAAAAATTTCCGCAATCGCTGCATACATAAAAATCATCAGCCTTATATTCGTTGCCGCAACGGCTGCATTTCAAAGTCATTTGCATCCCTCCCGTTTTATTTCATAGTATTGCATGTTTTTGATGGAAATATACATATGGAACAGCATACAAAGATCATTGAACGTACAAAATCCCGATAAATTTATCAAAAGGATTTTTTTCGTGGCTTAGAAGGGCGTTTAACGGCGTTATAAGCGATTCAATCGATTTTATTTGCAATTTCAGAGCGAAAACGCTTTGAAATAAAAGCGAAATATGGTATAATTATGGTAATAATATTAGAAAATTTGCAAGGGTGCAGGAGATTTTTGTATGGCAAATAAAGTAGAGGGTGTATACGGGGAGGAGCAAATTCAGGTCCTCGAAGGATTGGAGCCTGTCCGCAAGCGGCCCGGTATGTATATCGGCTCGACCGACGAACGCGGGCTTCATCACCTGGTGCAGGAAATTGTCGATAATTCGATCGACGAGGCTCTTGCGGGATACTGCGATACGATTCGGGTTACGATCAATAAAGACGGATCGTGTTCGGTGGAAGACAACGGGCGCGGCATCCCGACGGGGATTCATCATAAAGAAGGGATATCATCGGTAGAACTTGTTTTGACCAAGCTGCATGCCGGCGGTAAATTCGGCGGAGGCGGATATAAGATTTCAGGCGGCCTTCACGGGGTCGGGCTTTCTGTCGTAAACGCGCTTTCCGAATGGCTTGAAGTAGAGGTTTACCAGAACGGCCATATTTACAAGCAGATATACAATCGCGGCGTGCCGCAGAGGGCGCTGGCGATCGTCGGCGATATTGACAGGACGGGTACGCGCGTTACCTTTTATCCGGATGACGAAATTTTTGAAACGGTCGTCTTCAATTACGACAATTTAAAAGTACGTCTGCGCGAACTTGCTTATCTCAATAAAGGGCTTACGATCTCGATCAAAGACGACCGCGAAGAGAAACCGCGGTTTGATGAATTTTGCTATGAAGGAGGTATCCTGCACTTTGTTGAGGACCTCAATAAGAATAAAGAGGTCTTATTTGCGCAGCCTGTCTATTTTGAAGAAATGCAGGACGACAATTCGATCGAGGTCGCCATTCAATATAACGACAGCTACAGCGAAACCATTTTCAGTTATGCGAATAACATTCATACGGAAGAAGGCGGCACTCATTTAGACGGATTTAAAGCAGCGCTGACGAAAGTGATCAACGATGCCGGCAGACGGCTGAATATTTTAAAGGAAAACGACCGTCTGACGGGCGAGGACGTGCGTGAGGGCATCACCGCCGTCGTCTCCGTCAAGCTGGAGAACGCGCAGTTCGAATCGCAGACCAAGGATAAGCTGAATAATTCCTTCATCCGCACTTTCGTCTCCAAGTGCGTTTCCGAGCGCTTCGGCACCTATATCGAGGAACACCCCGCCGAAGCGCGCGAACTGGTGCTGC
>CALVXE010000155.1 GCA_944368795.1 uncultured Clostridia bacterium
TGCATCGCTCCGCCCTCATCGGGGGCGATATGGATACAGCGATTCGTGAAATTATTTTGAGCGGTGCGGGAAAAATCGAATGTTTGTCGGCGTTGTCGCCGGAGCAGGAAAATTTTTTGCGGCGTTATTATGCGGACAGGGTTGAATTCAGCTATTAAATTTTATGAGGACCGGTAAAAATCGTTGACAAAATGACCGAAAAGGATTAAAATCATAATAACTGAATCGCAGAGTAAAAAGACAAGTAGCACGGATGCATTGAACAGACAGAGAGCGGGACGATTTGCTGAAAGTTTCGCGTTCGGTCGCCGCAGTGAAACCACTTTTTTCAGCGGAGTTACGTTTCTTAAAAAAACGAAAAGAGCGGCCGTATTCGGCAATTAAGGTGGAACCGCGCAAAGAAAGTATGCGTCCTTAAACGAAAATCGTTTAAGGACGTTTTTTATTGACAATAAAACGGAGGATGGAAAGATGGTCGTAACATTAAAAGGCGGCGAGCAGAGAGAGTATGCCTCTGCCATGACTTGTAAAGAAATCGCGCAGGATATCGGCGAGGGACTGGCTCGCGCTGCGGTCTGTGCAAAAGTAGACGGCAAGTTGGTCGACCTCTCTTGCAAGGTCGATCATGATTGCGATTTCGAAGTGATAACGTTAAAGGATAAAGAAGGTTTGGAAGTATATCGCCACACCGCGGCCCATGTGCTTGCGCAGGCCGTAAAAGCAATTTATCCGACGTGCAAGTTGGCGATCGGACCCACGATCGAAAACGGTTTTTATTATGATATAGATTTTAAAACGCCGATTTCCAGCGAAGATCTGGAAAAAATTGAGGCGGAGATGAAAAAAATCATTAAAAGCAATCTGCCGTTGGAAAGGTTCAGTCTGCCTCGTGCCGACGCGATTAAACTTATGACCAAATATTCTGAAAAATATAAGGTCGAACTGATCAAAGATTTGCCCGAAGATGCCGAAATATCTTTTTACAAACAGGGCAGCTTTACTGATTTGTGCAGGGGGCCGCACCTGCCTTCCACCGGAAAAATAAAGGCTTTTAAACTTACGAGCATCGCGGGGGCATATTGGCGCGGCAACGAAAAGAATAAAATGCTTACCCGTATTTACGGTACGGCATTTGCGAAAAGAGAGGAGATGGACGCGTATTTTGCAATGCTGGAAGAGGCGAAAAAACGCGACCATACCAAACTCGGCAAAGAGCTCGGGTTGTTTGCGATGATGAACGAGGGTAAAGGATTCCCGTTCTTTCTGCCCAAAGGCATGGTATTAAAAAATGTCCTGGTCGATTATTGGAGGCAGATTCATACGCGGGAAGGGTATGTCGAAGTACAGACTCCGATCATCCTGACGAGGAATCTGTGGGAAACTTCCGGGCACTGGGATCATTATAAAGAAAATATGTATACGACGAAGATCGACGGGGAAGACTGCGCGATCAAACCGATGAACTGCCCGGGCGGAATGCTTGTATATAAATTAAATCCGCACAGCTATAAAGACCTTCCCATTCGGATGGGCGAATTGGGCATCGTACATCGGCATGAAAAAAGCGGTCAGCTGCACGGATTGTTCCGCGTGCGTTGTTTTACGCAGGATGACGCGCATATCTTTATGCTTCCCGAACAGATCACCGATGAGATCAAGGGCGTCGTGCGAATAATTAACGAGGTGTATACGCTCTTCGGGTTTAAATATCATGTCGAGTTGTCGACCAGGCCGGAAAACAGCATCGGCAGCGACGAGGATTGGGAGGCGGCAACGAACGCATTGCGAGCCGCTTTGGATGAAATGCAGCTCCCTTACGTGGTCAACGAAGGGGACGGCGCTTTCTATGGCCCGAAGATCGATTTTCATTTGCAGGATTCGATCGGCCGTACATGGCAGTGCGGGACGATTCAGCTCGATTTTCAGCTTCCGCAGAGATTTGAAGCCGAATATACCGGCGAAGACGGGCAAAAGCATCGCCCGATCATGATCCATCGCGTTGTTTTTGGTTCGATCGAGCGCTTTATCGGTATATTGATCGAACATTATGCGGGTAAGTTCCCCGTTTGGCTCTCGCCGGTACAGGTCAAGATCCTGCCGGTTTCCGATAAGTCGGCGGATTATGCAAAGGAAGTCGAGGCGGCGCTGAAAGCCAAAGGGCTTCGTGCCGAAACAGATATGCGCAACGAAAAAATCGGTTATAAGATCCGAGAGGCGCAGCTTGAGAAGGTACCGTATATGCTGATCATCGGCGATAAAGAGAAGGAGGAAGGCGGCGTATCCGTACGTATGCGCGAAAAAGGTGATATCGGCAGCATGAAAACGGACGAATTTATTGCTCGTGTCAAGAAAGAAAACGATGATAAATCCGTATTCTGAGTTTATTTAAAAAATTACTGTCGACTTGGATAAATTTGTTTGACAAACAATTTAAAATTTGGTATTCTATTACGGAAAGCAGAAGGAAACTTCTCGCCTTACGGCTGTCGTGCCAGTAAGCGCCCTTAATTCATCATCGATACGTGTATATCAACGGTCTTATTCTGTATGATTGATTTAAGCGGGTTGCTTTCCGAGCGATCCGCTTTTTAATTGCCCGATCGGCGGGTAAATAATAGAAAAAAGGAAGGTATAATACAATTAAAGACCAGCATCAGATTAACGGAGAGATCCGTGATCAGGAAGTGAGAGTGATCGGTTCGGACGGACAGCAGCTCGGGATCATGAGTTCGTATGCGGCTCTTCGTTTGGCCGAAGAAAGTGATTTGGATTTAGTCAAAATATCTCCGACGGCCAATCCGCCCGTTTGCAAGATAATGGATTATGGTAAATTCAAATTTGAGCAGGGGAAAAAAGAAAAAGAATCGCGCAAAAATCAGAAAATGGTCGAACTGAAAGAGGTTCGCCTTTCTATGACGATCGATACGAACGATCTCAACGTAAAATCGCGGCAGGCTCAAAAATTTCTCGAATGCGGCAACAAAGTGATGGTATCGATCCGTATGCGCGGCAGACAGAACGCGCACGTTCCGATGGGTATCGAAGTGATGAACCGCTTTTTTGAGACTTTGGGCGGCAAAGCGGTAATGGATAAAAAGCCGGCAAATGAAGGGCGTAACATTACGATGTTGCTTTCGCCGGTCAAATCATAATTTTGTTAATTACGTCGCGTTAAGGTCCGTTTCCATAAGGAAGGGACTGCTCCGTAAAGAAAATAATTTTGGAGGGACAAGTATGCCTAAACAGAAATCGCATAGCGGCTCGAAAAAACGTTTCGCCATAACGGGAAGCGGCAGAGTAAAAAGAGCGCAATCGGGTAAAAACCACAAGACGGGTGAAAAACCCAGAAAGAGGAAGAGAAATCTCCGCCAGACCGCTTTCGTGAACGAAACGCAGGAATCGACGGTTAGAAACATGATTCCTTATAAGAAATAAGCCAGGAGGAGATTCATAATGCGTATTAAAAGAGGTGTAAACGCTGTAAAAAAGCGCAGAAAGATTTTTAGATTATCGAAAGGTTATTTCGGTTCCAAGAGCAAATCGTACAGGATCGCCCGCGAAGCCGTGATGAAGTCTCTGATGTATGCTTACATCGGAAGAAAAAACAGAAAGAGAGATTTTCGTCAGTTATGGATCGCCCGTATCAATGCCGCGGCCAGGCAGAACGGCCTTTCTTACAGCAAATTTATGCATGGCTTAAAAGTAGCCGGGATCAATTTGAACAGAAAGGTGCTCGCGGATATCGCTGTAAACGATGCGGCTGCATTTGCGGCTCTTGCTGAAAAAGCAAAAGCGGCGAATGCATAATGACGTATGGAAAACCTTCTTGATCACAGCAAGAAGGTTTTTTGCTATATGATAATAACATCGAAAGAGAACCCTTTGGTAAAGCGCATCGCGTCGCTGAAAGAAAAAAAAGGGCGCCGCAAATACGGGCAATATCTCATTGAGGGAATAAAACAGCTTCGCGAAGCTGTTGCCTGCGGTGCGGAAATCTGCGATATCGTGCAGGCGGAAAGCTATGGCGGAGAGCCGTTGTTGTCAGACCGGGTGCAGACCGTTTCGGATAATCTTTTTTGTAAATTGTCGGAAGAAGTTTCTCCGCAAGGTATCTTGGCTGTTTTGAAAATTCCTGACGGCAAAGTATCGCCGCCGCAAGGGAATTGCCTGCTTTTGGATGCAGTTTCCGATCCGGGGAATTTGGGAACGATTATTCGCACCGCAAATGCGGCTGGGTATCAGGATATATATTTAAAGAACTGTACAGATCCGTACGCCCCGAAGTGTATTCGTTCTGCTATGAGCGGCGTATTTTTTGTCAGGCTCCACATCGGCGGTTTTCAGGAGATCGTTTTGAATTTACAAACAACTCCCTGTATATGTGCCGATATGTCCGGGCAGAGCGTATTTTCCTTTCAGCCGCCCGAACGGTTTTGCCTCGTGGTCGGAAACGAAGCGAACGGAGTGAGCAAGGAAGTTCGTGAAATTTGTACGGCTACGGTGAAAATACCGATGCGAGAAAGCTGCGAAAGTTTGAATGCCGGCGTCTCGGCCGGGATTTTGATGTATGAATTACTGAGAAACAAAATTGGTACAACGTTGTAATATTGTATTTTAATGCGGAGGAAATTTTAATGTCAGGACACAGCAAATGGCACAATATTCAGGCAAAAAAAGGTAAAGCGGATGCGGCGCGCGGCCGTATATTTACCAAACTCGGAAGGGAGATCGCTGTTGCGGCAAAAGGGAATCCCAATCCCGATACCAACAGCAAGTTGGCGGATGCCATTGCAAAGGCAAAAGCGAACAACATGCCGAACGACAACATTCAGCGCTGCATCAAAAAGGCTGCGGGTGAGTTGGGCAGCGCCAATTTTGAAACGTTGGTGTATGAGGGATACGGAGTGGGAGGTTCCGCTCTGATCATCAATACGCTTACGGATAATAAAAACCGTACCGCGGGCGATGTCCGCAGCACTCTTTCGAAATGCGGCGGAGAGTTGGGCAATACCGGATGCGTATCCTATATGTTTGACAATAAAGGATTGCTGGTCATTGAACGTTCGTTGGATTTGGACGAAGATACGATAACCGAATTTGCGATCGAGGCAGGGGCGGATGATGTCGTAACGCTTGACGATGTTTATGAAATTTATACGAGTCCTTCAGCCTTTTCAGATGTACGTAAATTTTTGGAAGATAAAGGGATTTCTTTCTTGGAAGCGGACGTAAAAATGATCCCGCAGAGCAAAATAACGCTCAACGAAGAAAATGTTCAAAAGTTTTTGAAGCTGCTTGATAAATTGGACGAGCTTGACGACGTGCAGGACGTATATCACAATGTAGATTTGCCTGACGACGCGGAAGAAGAGTGATTTGTTGAGCAATTGCAAAGTATTATGTCTGTCATAAAGTGATAAAACAAGGAGATTTTTTGCAATGACAATTGCTGAGACTTGTCGCAGAGCAAAGGAAAATTTAAACGGCATTGCTTTGGCGTCGGAGAGCGATATGAACAAAATGTTGTCCGCTGCGGCTGATGCGCTTCGGGCAAACGCCGATTATATTATTGCGGAAAACAAAAAAGATATTGCTAATTGTACGCGGGGCGAACAGTTCATCGATCGCCTTATGCTCGATACAAAGAGGATCGACGGAATTTCGATCGGGCTTGAAAAATTGATCGAGCTCAAATGTCCGCTGGGTGAAATTTTGGAAGAGCGCGTTTTGTACAACGGTCTTTTCCTGCGCAAAGTCCGCGTTCCGCTCGGCGTTTTAGGCATTATATACGAAGCCAGACCGAATGTAACGGCGGACGCGATCGGACTCGCCATAAAGAGCGGAAATGCTGTTGTCCTTCGCGGCAGCAAGGATGCGCTTTTTTCCAATAAGGCCGTTACTTCTGTTATTAAAACGGCGATTGCCAAGGCGGGCTATAATGCGGAATTTATTCAGCTGATCGAGGATACGACGCGCGACGGTGCGACGGAATTCATGAAAATGAACGGCATCATCGATGTCTTGATCCCTCGGGGAAGCGCCGGGCTTATTCAAAACGCAGTGAAAAATGCAACTGTTCCTATCATTGAAACGGGGACGGGCAATTGTCATGTTTATTTTGAAAATTCGGCAGATATCCGAAAAGCGATTCCCATTCTGATCAATGCAAAAACGCAGAGGACTTCCGTTTGCAATGCCTGTGAAAGTTTACTGATCGATGAAGAATTTGCAAAAAACCATCCCTATATGTTCTTTTCCACCGAGACCGAAAACTTTATCTTCCAGATTTT
>CALVXE010000156.1 GCA_944368795.1 uncultured Clostridia bacterium
TTTGCACTCTTCCGCCGTTTCTCGCCCGACCCTCTTCCCGTTCCTCTCCCCCCCCCTGTTCGCTGTTTCTCTTCCTCTGCCCCTCGCCTTCACTTCTTTCGCCCGCCGTTCCCCCTTTCCGCTGACGTCCCGCTTTTCCGCCGTCCTCTCCGCCCGCTCTCCTCTCCCTTCGTTCCTTTTCCGCTCGCCCTTTACACTCTTCCGCCGTTTCTCGCCCGACCCTCTTCCCGTTCCTCTCCCCCCCTGTTCGCTGTTTCTCTTCCGTTGTCCCTCGCCACCCCTTCTTTCGCCCGCCGTGCCCCCCCTTACGCCGTCCCTCACTCCCTCTCTTTCTCCGCACCCCGCGCCCTTTCGCCTCCGCAGTTCCTCTCTGTTCTCCCGCTTTCCCGCATGCGCATATGTGCCGCCGTGCATAAAAATCCCACGCCCTTTTTTATGTGCCAATCTCTCTTTGGGACAAAATGGTGGAACAATGTTATGCACAAATATGTGAAATTAACGTATTCAATATTATTCTGTTCTATAATATAAACAAAAAATATGGAGGCAGTTTATGAAAAAAGCACTTATGCTCATTCTCGCGCTCGTTTTGGCGCTGACGGCCGCCGCTTTTGTCGCCTGTTCCGACGCGGGAACGGACGGAACCGACGGCACAGGCAATGATACGACGAACGGAACGGATGATACGGGCATCAACCAGGATACCGATCCTTCCACCATCGTTTCAGACACGATGACGGAAGCCGAATGGACGGCGGCGTTTGCAGACGAATCGTTTAATAATTATACGATGTCCGGCAAAATGACGCAGAGCACAGACAGCGTGAGCTACTCTTCGGATATTTTGGTAAAATATGCCGAAGGAACCGATGCAACGTTGTTCTATATGCAGGAAACCAGCACGCAGGGGACCAGCACAGAATCGTATGAAGAATATTACGAAATAACGGCGTCCGCTGCGTATTCTTATTCGAAAGAGGATGACGTTTGGGTAAAATCCACGGCGTCTTACGATCCTTCTTCCGAATTAAGCATGTACACCGACATGCTTGCCGGCGGATTCTCGCAGCTGAGCTACAGCGATGCGGATAAGGCGTACACCGCGGAAAATTATACCGTAAGCCAAGGGAGCAGTACCCAAACGGTCGAAGCGATGGTTAAATTTACCGACAAAAAAGTTTCGTATATAAAATACGTATCGCCCGTAATGTCCGGCAGTTCCGAAAGTACTGCCGCCGAAGTGGTAGGTACGATGACGATCGAATTGAAATATTACGATTACGGAAAAACGTCTGTTACCCTGCCGCAGGCACAGGAAGAGAACAACCAAGGAAACGATCCTTCCGGCGACGATGCGGTGCAGATCACCCAGGCGCAGTGGAAAGCCGCCTTCAGCGAATCCGCCCTTTCCAACTTCTCCGTCGAAGGCACGGCGCAAACGAGCATGTCTTACAGCGGGCAAACGTTGAACGGCACGAGCACCATCGAGATGCAATTCGATATCGGCAGCGATCATGACTATCGGTACATGCTGCAAGAAACGACTTCCAACAACGGCTCATCCACCCTCGAAGTGTATACGAGCACGAAAGACGGCGTCATAACCCTCTATGAAAAGGATAGCGACGGGCAATGGAAATCCGACACTACCTATAGCGAAACGGTCGACCTCAGTTCTTTCTATGCCATGGCAAACGTGCACGACTATACAAACGTTACATACGACAGCCAGAACGGGCAGTACGTCGTCGATGAATTTACAGCCCTTCCGGCGGAATCCTGCCAATTGTACGTAAAATTCAACGAAGACTTTCAATGCACGTACATAAAGATCGTCGTTACAAATCCGATGATGGACGTCAATAAATATGCCGAAGGGACTGTAACCGTCGTCTATAATCTGACATACGGAACGGCGGATATCACCCTGCCTGCCGTTGGCTAAACCCGTAAAACAAATGAATTTCCCATATACAAGGGCCGCCCGAAATCGGGCGGCCCTATTTTCATATGCAATTTCCTCTGATAAAAATTAAAAAAAATTTTTAAATATGACAATATGTGTCAAGATTTATAGTATATAATGGAATCAATAAAAGAGAGGAGAAACAAAAATGGGCGATTTGTCATACCATTACACCTTGCATAAAAGAGATTTATCCAACGCCGCAAAAATTGAAGAAATCAAACACAGCATTGCGAATCTGAAATTATCCGTCAATAGCTATATCATAGTAGATTTGCCCCCGAAAAAAAGTTCCCCTTATTTAGTCTTCTTTCAAACAGCACGAGAACGCACTTTTAAGCAAACAAACTATTATTTATACGAAATTCGGATCGATGTCCCTTCTCCGCAAGGCATACAGAAAAAAATGTACCATGCCGATCATCTGCGAAAAAGAGAGGTTTTGCAAGCGTTCGAAAAGATTTGCATCCAACAAGCCGAACCCGACCTTTCCAAAATGGAAGACATCACCGAAAAAATTTTTGGCGGCAAGAAAAAAGACAGACAATATGATTTGGCAAAAAACCTTATCTCACAATATCTTCTTTCTCCTCTTCCGACCCAAATTCAGCAATATCGTTATGAAGAAGCTTTGAATCGCTTGACTTTGTACAACTATTATGAAACCAATCAGCAGGATTTGTTGCGGGCAGAGGTTTACATACAATACGGACAATACGAAAAGGCCAAAACAATTTATGAATCCATGACCTATCACGACTCCGCCGCTTACATGTTGGCGACTTTAATCTGCAGCGGAAAACTCGGAAAACCGGATTATAAATTGGCTTACGAATATTTCAAGCACACGACCTTACTGCTCGATGATCTGTATCAGGATAAGGCAAAAATTAAAATTGCAAGAATGTACCGCGACGGAAAATATCTGAAACAGAATTACGAAAAATATCTTCATATCATAAAAAATCTGGAAAAGAAATTCACAAAGCCCAGTGCAAAATTTGATCTCTGTTTACCCGAATTATATTACGAACTTACTCTCATTGAGCAAAAAAACGGAAATTCGGAAAGAGCCCTGCGCAATTGTCAAAAAGCCAAACCTATCTTTTATGAATTTGCTTATTACGGCGATACCGTTGCTCTCAAAGACGCCGCGCGCATTGCAAAGCTGTTTTATTCGCTGACCGATTTCGACGCGAATAACATGGAATTGATGGATCTGATTTATTTATTTGAACAACCGGGAACCGCTGTATTTTCCTGCCGGAACACGCTGTACCGCGTGGAAGCATCCGTTCAAAACGGCCGCATACTCGTGAAATTCGGCGACCGCTGTTTCAACGGCGCAACCGATTTCTTTTTAAGGGCGCTGCTGGGCGGCACTCCGATTCGCCGCTGTAAAAAATATATTGAATTTATTGAGGTGATACGATGATCGAAGAGGCAAAAATCAACCGTTATAAAGAACTTTTAATTCGCAGAGATACCCTGAAAAAAGAATGCGAACTCATTTGGCTGCAATATGTAAAGGCTTTCGGGCCCTTGCTTGAAACACTTTTCCGGCAAAAGATCGAATGCATTGCCCTCAAGAAAAAAATTGCATACTGCCAAAGCCGACAAAACAGAAAAGAATGGGTCGATTTCGACGAATTGGAACGTTCCGTACAAGCGGAACTCACCGATTATTATGACGCTTTGAAAGAGATTTGCGAGGCAAAAGAAGTCGAAACAACGCCCGTTTCTCCTTGCGATATGCTGTTGATCAAAAAGCTGTACCGCAAGATCGCGTCCTTGATCCACCCCGACTTACACCCGGAACTTTTTCAGAGGCGCGGCATTCAAGAACTTTGGCAGCAAGCGAAAGCCGCTTACGCCGCAAACGATTTGGCCGCCCTGCAAGACGCCGAATTTCTGATCTTAGAGGCAATCGGTTCTATGCCCGATTGTAAAGCCCCCGAAGCGATTGAAAATATCGATGAGCGCATCGCCGCCCTGCAAGAAGAGATCGCCCGAATCATCGCCGCGCAGCCTTATCAATACAAATTTATTTTGGCGGATTCTTCTCTCGTCTCCGAAGAGCAGCAGCAGCTGACCGAGGAAATCGCATCCTATCAAAGTTACCGGCAAGAACTGCAAGAGCGCTATCAGGAGTTGCTGAATTACTTTGCAGAATTTACGGTTACGGAGGTATTCAGTTGATGAAAGATTTAGCAATACATCAGGAACAATTATTAAAGGCAGTACAAAATAATTCTCCGGGGCAGCTGTTACAGCCGCTCACAAAGGAAATCTATTTGCTTGATACTTACGTTGCGGATATTCTTTTTGCACGTGATTTGCCCGTTGCCGATTTGAAAGAGGGAGACGAGCTCCTGCTGCGGCGCGAAGCAACGCTATACTCAGAATTTACTGTCGCCGTATTGAAAAAAGACGGCTTGCGTTTGGGAGAACTGCCTTCCTATAATCAGGAGATTTTCGCCCGACTGCTCGATGCGGGAAAGGCTCTCAAAGCGACTGTCCGACAAATTGATGTCTCAGAGGAATATCAAACGCTGGTTATTTCAATTTACTTGATCGATTTTTAAACTTATACCAGTTCTCAATTTTTAATTATTTATCCGCATGTCGGCAACACACACCTCCCCACACCCTTACAGGAACACGGAAGCGGATCCGTTGCGGAACTCATAACAAAAGGCGGGGCTTTTACAAGCCCCGCCTTTTGTTCCTTTAAACTTTTCTGCCGATCAGCTCATCCAAACTCAAACCGAAATAATCGGCTATCCTTACGCACATTTCAATGCTCGGTAAGGTTTTTCCGCT
Organism: uncultured Clostridia bacterium; assembly: GCA_944368795.1. Lineage (GTDB taxonomy): Bacteria > Bacillota > Clostridia > Christensenellales > Borkfalkiaceae > Borkfalkia. Next base: position 4,790 of record CALVXE010000156.1, read on the forward strand.
CTCCCAACGATATACGTTCTGATGGTTTATTCCCAACACCTGCGCCAATTTATACGGGGTCATGCCCCGCTCTTCCCGATTTTGTTTGAGCGATTCTGCAATATCCATGAGAATATTATGACACAAAAATTATTTTCTTACATAATTTTCACATTCTTGTGCACACAACTTTTACAAATTATAGGAATTTTGAAAATAAAAAACAACGGATTTTTATCCCGCCGAAAACACTTTTTTATTTTTTGCAATCTTGGTTTCGAAAACCGGACACAGGCTCTCCGTTTCTTGAAAAATTTTCGAATTTATCCGAAAAACAGTCCGGCGCAAAAGGGCCGGCGGAATGCTCGGTTATAAACTTTTATAAGAAAGACACTGTTCTGAATTTGCATTAAACGCATTTAAAAATTTTACCGTCCAGACTCTCACGGCCAACCCTGCGAGCTCGATTCTGCCGCAACGTACAGCGGCGGCAAAGATGCGCCGCCGTTATAAACTAAAAATTTCACATATCCGGATGAAAGGTCCTTGCGCAAAACAAACACGCCCCCCTGCAGGCAATTGCCTGCAGGGGGCGGTTTTCGATTTCGGCTCAAGCCACAGGGCCCGAATATCCGTCTACCTTCACTTGTTTGATGCCGTTCTCGCCGTCATCTTCTTCCAATGCATAGGTGTTTCCCGCCAATGTCAATGAGCCGCCCTCTTTTAAGTCTCCGCGGATCGCCGCATCGGATTTTACCTTCGAACTCGTCTGCCAGTTACAGCCCCAGCTTTCGAACGTGCAGTCTTCAACTGTTACGGCACACCCGATCGAATACAGTTGCAGCGCGTTTCCGCGGATTCCCGTAAACGTACATCCGCTGATCTCCGCCGAAACAAGCCCCTCCGTATTTCCGGCGATCGCGCCGAGCGCTAAGCCGTACCCGCGCGACTTCCATCTTCCCAGATTATTGCCGTTTGTGCCCAATAAATTATCCAACGAATTATAACCGTTGCGGTCGAGCGTGTTATCGTTTTCGCCTACAAATTTACAATCTTTTACGATCACCGTAACGGCGTTTCCCATCGTTTCAATATTCAGGCACAGGCCGTCTCCGGAATTGTCGATCCGCTGGTACCCCGTTTTCAAGAGCTCCTGGTTGCATGCATGTACCGTGCAGTTTTCGACCGTGATCGTTATCGGTTCGGAAGCGTTATTCACGGAAATAGTAACGCCCTGCAAAAAAGTAACGCCCCGAATCGTGATATCGTCTTTTATCCAAAGGTCCTGCCATTTTGTAATGTTCGTCGTACCA
>CALVXE010000157.1 GCA_944368795.1 uncultured Clostridia bacterium
AGCAAAACAAAATTGCAAGATATATAAAAAAATACCTTTTGGCACCGTGGCGTGTGCTTGGCATAGACAAGTGCGGCGCGCTAACGCGCGCCGCAGCCAAGCACACGCCACGGTGCCAACAAATATTACTTACTCTCTTGCAAAGTAAAATTTTGTATGATATAATATATTAAAATTTCAGGAGAAAATCATGAACATCAATTCATTGAGCGGAATAGAATTTGAAGATTTAACACATCAGCTTCTGTTAAAAGTTGGTTTTAGCGTTGAACAAACAAAAGCAAGCAGAGACGGTGGTATAGATTTAATAGCTTATTCAGATAAGTCATTTTTTAAGGGGAAATATATTATTCAATGTAAACGCTATACAGGCACTGTCGGAGAACCTATTATCCGCGATTTATACGGCGTAGTAACGAATGAACGCGCGAATAAAGGTATTTTGATTACAACAGGGAATTTTTCAAATTCAGCATTAGAATTTGCCAAAGATAAAAATTTAGAATTGATTGACGGTATCAATCTTGAAAGTTTGCTAAAACAATATTTATCCGATATTAATGTAAAAAGTCGCTATTTTATGGATGACCCAGAATTTGATAAAGAGCATTATTTATTTGTAAAGAAAAAATTTGTAAATGAATATAAAGAGTTATCCCAAAGAGCAAAAAAAGGAGAACGCCCTTATAGCGGCGAGTTTGGAGCAAAATTAATATCAGAGAATGAACCAATATTAACAGAACTTTTTTCTATATTAGCAAAAGCCTCCACAAATATTCAGTGGCTTTTATCTGGCTTATTAGAAGAATTAATGGAGGTTGAACAAATTATTCCTTACACCTTAAACATAACTGTAGGGAAAGGAAGTTCTGCAAAGAATCTACATTTTCCACTATCATTATGGACTTATATGAAAAATGGCAACCGTGAAGAATTATTTAATGAACCCCTTCTCTATGCTCTAAACAATAAATTTTTATATTGCATACAAGAATTAAAAGACATTCGCTATGTCGTCCAAATTTTATATTATACAGGTTTATATACAGATTTTGATAAAGAAATATTGAATAAATATTGCCAAACAGATATGTTAAACGATTGGCTTTCTGTTAAGGATATACAACCACATGTTAAAGTCGATAATCTCGATGAAATCATTCAAGAATTAAATTGGTTTATAAAAAATAATGAATTGAAAGATAATACCTAACTATTTAAATATGCGAATTATTAAATTTTTAAAAAATAGTGATAACAACATTATTTCATTTAGTGATGAAATAGACCAGTTTTATCCGCAATTTTCAGTTGATTATAAAAATTATAGAAAAGTAACTTCATTACTTCAAACAGAACGTGAAAATAAATATTTACACCTTAATATCTTTAAAGAAATTAAAAACACTTGTTGTTTAAATGAAGAAAGTTATCTTTTAGTTAAATCAAATATTAAATCATATTTGAGCAATACACAGCCTTTTTTACGTTTATTGAAGGCAACACTTGATAATAAAAATATGTTTGACAAAATAACTAATGAAATATATGATAACAGTATTTCATACCGTTTTTGTTACGATTTAAGAAATATTGAACAACATGGATTTTTTAATATTGAACTTTCGTTTGACATCGCTGGAAAAATTCAAGTATTTATTTATAAAAATAATTTATTAAAAGACTTTAATTTAACCGCTAAGACAAAATCTCTATTTAGTAAATATCCTGAAAGAATTGATTTAGGGAATGAATTGAATAACTATTATATCGCTCAACATAAAATTGTCGGTAAAATTTTTAGTTATGTTTATAATACTGAAAGTCACAATCGATTGATAAGTTTCGTCAATGATTATGGTACCAATGGAATATTAAACATAGGAGAATTTAATAAATTAATCGATGAACAAAAACTTGAACAAATTACAATAAAAATGGGGCAATTAGAGATTGACAAAATAAAACACAATATGATTGCATTTCAAAAAGAGGCAAACTCTTGATAATAGATTTTTATTTATGTTTGCTCGTTATTTTATAAATATGAAATAACGTGGTTGCATATTCGATTTAGGCTTTCACTGGTGCTCCGCGAGGGACTCGAACCCCCAACACTTCGCTCCGAAGGCGAATGCTCTATCCGATTGAGCTAGCGGAGCAGGAAAAGCATATACAGCTTTTCGTCCGAACGGCTATTTTGTTTTTAAGGTTTCGAAAAGGATGTCCGAAAGTTTTGCTAACTGTTCGGGAGACAGCGCTTCGCCGCGCGCCTTTTCAGGAATGGACGCTTTTTCTAAGAGAGCCTGCGATTGTGCGCGCGAGAGGGAGAATGCGTTCATAATGTTGTTTTCCAGCGTTTTGCGGCGGGATAAAAAGGCCGCGCGCACCGTATCGCGGTAGCATTTTGCGCTCTTTACGGGAATGCGGTCTCTTACGAATGTCATTTTTACGACAGCGCTGTCGACGTTCGGCACGGGATAAAACATATTGCGCGGCACATATTTTACGATTTCCGCGTGCGCGCGGCGGGCGATCGCCGCGGTGATCGCGCCGTATTCGGGCGTTCCCGCCCGGGCGCAGAAGCGCTTTGCCACATCGTCTTGTACCATGACCACAAGCCGCTCCGCCTTTTCGCTTTCTTCGATGAATTTCATCGTGAGCGGAGAGGTGATATAATAGGGAAGATTCGCGACGACGGTATATTTGCCCAACTCTTTTTCGAGGGAGGGGAGATCGGCCTTCAAAAAATCGCGGAACACGACTTCGGCGTTTTCCGCGCCGGCAAGCGTTTCCGCCAGAACGGGCTGCAATTTTGCGTCGATCTCATAAGCGACGACGCGCTTTGCCTGCTTAGCCAGCGCGCGCGTCAGCGTGCCCGCGCCGCAGCCGATTTCCAATACAGTCGTGTCGCTGCCGACATCGGCAAGCGCGACGATGCTCTTCAACAGGTTTGTATCCGTGATAAAGTTCTGCCCGAACTGCTTTTTAAAAGAAAAGCCGTTGCGAAGGAGTGTCTCTTTGATCGTTTCCATAAACTACCTGTGCGGTGTGGGTATAACGGGCGTTTTGCGGGGCAAACTGTTACCGTAAGCTTTTGAATCGAGCGAACGGAAGATTGCGGTTTCGCAATGCGAGTTTGCGATGAGAATTGCAAAAGTTTACAGGGTCATATCCTATACAAATGAGAAAGGAAAGCTGTTTTTAAAACGCTGCGTTTTGAAAAACGGCTTTCTTTTTTTATGGGATGGTTGCTCTGTGTGCAAAAATGCCGCATGCGTTGCGCGAAAAAATGGACGCTTCGTAAATTAATTGCTGTCTTCGATAAACGGGCGAACGCGCAGGGGAACGCCGCAGCGCGAGGCGATTTGGCGGCAGAGATCGATTTTTCCCTGCCCGATGCAGTCGACGACGGAAAACCAGACGTCGATGCCGCGAGACGCGCATTTTTTTGCAAAATCCTGCAGTCCGTCAAAGGCGGCTTCGCCGAATGCGGGTTTGCAGAGCTTCACATATTCTTCGGCGCTCGCTTCGTTCAGGCTGACGTTGATTTTATCCACAGCTTCAGAAAGTTCGCCCGTAACGTCGCGCTTCCAGATCATATTTGCCTGGCCGTTGGTGTTCAGCCGCACCGTCGCGCCCCGTCTTTTCAATTCTCTGCCGATTTCGAGGAGAACGGGGAGTTTGATCGTCGGTTCTCCGAAGCCGCAAAAGACATATTCTTTATAACGGGAAATGTTTTCGGGAATGCGCGCAAGCACTTCTTCGGCGGAAGGCTCGCGCGAGAGCCAAAGTTTGTGCCCGAAATAGGTCGAATGTTCGTTGCGGACGCAGAAAGTGCAGTCGTTCGTACATTTGCTGGTAAGGTTGATATAGAGATTGCCGTCCAGTTCGTAGGTAAAAGTTTCGAATGTTTCCATAAGCAGTGTGCCGTTTTTCAATTCAGAATGGTAAAAAATGCGCCTTTACGGCCGCGCCCGCCGATGCGCAAATACATGCTGTATTCGGATGCATTGCGCTTAACGAAGCTTTTGAAACAGTTCGCGGGCGTTTTTGTTTATTTGCGCCGCCAGCTCTTGTGTGGATTCGCCGCGCAAGAAGGCGAGCTTTTCGTAGACCTTTACGACGTTTGCCGGAGTATTGACCGTCCCGCGCATAGGTTCCGGCGCGAGGTAGGGCGAATCGGTTTCCGCCAGAATGCGGTCGGAGGGAACCATCTTTGCGACTTCGTCCAGCCTGCGGGCGTTTTTAAAAGTAACTGGCCCGGCAAAGGAAATATACAGTCCAAGTTTTAAATATTCCTTCGCCGTTTCGGGACTGCCCGAAAAACAGTGCATTACGCCGCCGTGCGTGATCTTGGAGCGGTTCTCTTTTAAAATTTGCAGGGTATCGGCCGCGGCATCGCGGCTGTGTATGCAAAAGGGGAGGCGCAAAGAATCCGCCAATTCGAGCTGTTCGCAAAAAAATCTCTTTTGCTCGGCCTCATCGGTTCCGTCGTAATGGTAATCCAAACCGATCTCTCCGACGGCGACGCCTTTCGGCGAGGACAGAAGGGCGGCAATGCGTTCAAAATCGCCCTGTTTGAAATCGCCGAGGTTGGAAGGATGAAATCCCGCCGCGAAGTACAGCATGGGATAGGTTTCCGCCTGCTTTGCCGCCAAAGCGGAGGAATCGTAATTCCAGCCGACGCCGATCACTTTATCGACGCCTGCCGCTGCGATGGATTTGAGAAGGGCGGAAAGATCGCCGTATTTATTATCGTAATTGAGATGGGCGTGCGTATCGATGTACATAGAGAAAACCGTTTAAAAGATCCCGCTGCCGTCTTCGATGTCCCCTTCGGGGGCGAGGAGTTTGAGATTGCCTTCCGCGTCCTCGGCGCAGAGGATCATGCCTTCGCTGACGATCCCGCGCAGTTTTGCGGGTTTTAAGTTGGTGATCATGACGACTTTTTTGCCGACCATCTCTTCAGGGGTATAAAATTTTGCAATGCCGCTTACCACCGTGCGCGTTTCGCTTCCGATCTTGACCGTGCTCTTTAAAAGTTTGTCGCTCTTTTCCACCTTTTCGCAGGCGACGATCTTTGCGATCTGCATCTTGACTTTGGCAAAATCGTCGATGGAAATTTCGGCGGGATACTCGGGTGCGTGTCCGTTTTTGGCGGGTGCGTTTGCCTGTTTTTGCGTATTTTCCGCCTTAGCTGCCTCTGCGTGCAGGGCCTCGTAAGCGGCTTCTACGTCTTTGTAATTTTTCCTCTCGAACAAGTGCGTTTCCGTGGGGGAGACGGCCGTTCCGTTCGGCAGAAGCCCGAATGCGTTTAGGTCGCCGTACGCTCTCCGCTTTGTTCCGAAGCGGAGAAATACTTTTTCCGCGGTTTCGGGCATGAAAGGTTCTAAGAGGGAAGTGGCGATGACGATGCTTTCCGAAAGGTTGTACAGGACCGTGGACAGGCGGCCGTGCTTTGCTTCGTCTTTGGCGAGAATCCAGGGCGCCGTTTCGTCGATGTACTTGTTGCAGCGGCGCAGGAAGGTAAAAATTTCGCCGAGCGCGTCGGAGACTTTGAATTCTTCCATCTTTGCGGCAACTTTTGCGTACAGAGCCGCGGCCATGTTTTTCAGCTCTTCGTCCACCGGTTCGTACGCGCCCGCATCGCACAGTTTTCCGCCGAAATATTTGAGGCTCATCGCCGCGGTGCGCGAAACGAGATTTCCGTAGGTATTGGCGAGGTCGGAATTGACGCGGTCGTTGATGAGTTCCCACGTGATGTTTCCGTCGTTGTCGAAGGGCATATCGTTGAGGACGAAGTAACGTACCGCATCCACGCCGAAGACTTTTACGAGTTCGTCGGCATAAATCACGTTTCCGCGCGATTTGCTCATTTTGCTTCCGTCCATCAAGAGCCAAGGGTGCCCGAATACGCGCTTGGGAAGGGGCAGCCCCAGCGCCATCAAAAAGATGGGCCAATAGATGGTATGGAAACGAATGATGTCTTTGCCGATAACGTGCGCGTCGGCCGGCCAATATTTTTTGAACAATCCGTCCGAATTCCCGTCTGCGTCATAGCCGAGTCCCGTAATGTAATTTGTAAGCGCGTCCAGCCACACGTATACTACGTGTTTCGGAGCAAAATCGACGGGGATCCCCCATTTGAAGGAGGTGCGCGAAACGCACAGATCCTGCAGCCCGGGTTTTAAGAAGTTGTTGACCATCTCGTTTTTGCGGGAAACGGGGGTGATGAATTCGGGGTGTTCTTCGTAATATTGTAACAGTCTGTCGGCGTATTTGCTCATGCGGAAGAAATACGCTTCCTCTTTGGCCGGTTTGACTTCCCTGCCGCAATCGGGGCATTTGCCGTCGATAAGCTGCGAGGGGGTCCAAAACGATTCGCAGGGGGTGCAGTACATGCCTTCGTACGTCCCTTTATAAATATCTCCCTGTTCGTACAGCTTTTTGAAGATCTTCTGCACCTGGCGTTCGTGGTATTCGTCGGTAGTGCGGATGAATTTGTCGTAAGAGACGTTCATGAGATCCCAAATATCGCGGATCTGTTTTGCGACGCCGTCGACGAATTGCTTGGGAGAAACGCCCGCCGCGGCGGCTTTCTCTTCGATTTTTTGTCCGTGTTCGTCTGTGCCCGTCTGAAAGCGTACGTCATAGCCTTGGTTGCGTTTGAAGCGCGCGATCGCGTCCGTAAGGATGATTTCGTAGGTGTTCCCGATGTGCGGTTTTCCGGACGTATAGGTGATCGCCGTGGTGATGTAGTAGGGCTTTTTGTCCATGCTTCCCTCCGTAATGCGTAAAAATTCAATATCTTTTGATTATTATACTCTTTTTTTAAAATAAAGTAAAATATTTTGCGCCCGTATGCAAAAACGGCTTTATGCCCCCGTAAATCCGCTTCCGATCATTCTTTCCGGAAAGTCGGCCTGGGAAGGGGCGGGGCAGGCGGTCGTGTTCGTTTTTTTGCGGAATATGTGCGCGGCCTGCCGCATACGGATAAGAGAGGCGGTAAAACGATGAATGTTCTTTTTCTTGTTGTTTTTTTGCTGTCTTCCGCGGCCCTGGTTGCGGAAGACCCCGCGGCATTTTTGCCGGCGCTTCTCGGCGGGGCGGAAAAGGCGGTGGGCCTGTGCCTGACGTTGGCGGCGGTATATACGGTTTGGCTGGGGCTTTTGCGCGTGGCGGAGGATTCCGGCCTTTTACGGGGAATGGCCCGCGCGGTCAAGCCTGTAACCAAAAAACTGTTCAGGACCGATGACGAGGAGGCGCTCGGGCAAATCGCCGTCAACCTTTCGGCGAACTTTTTGGGTATGGGCGGCGCCGCGACGCCTGCGGGCGTTTCGGCGATGAAACTTCTCGGCAGGAGCGAGCGGGCCGAATATGCCCGCGCGATGCTTTTCGTGATCAATTGCGCAGGCCTGCAGCTGTTTCCGACGACTGTCATATCTCTGCGCGCGGGTGCGGGCGCCGCCTCGGCTTACGATGTGTTTTTGCCGATCCTGTTATCCTCCGCCGCGGCTCTGCTGTTGGGGGCGGCGCTCGTTATGCTCGTTTACGGGAGAAAGAAATGAAATGGACCGCTTATATCCTGCCCGCCTTGTTTGCCTGTATTCTTTTAGTTGCGTCCCTTCGCAAGGTCAAGATATACGACAGCTTTGCCGCAGGGGCCGCCGGGGTATTGCCTCTTTTAAAAAATCTTTTTCCCTATGTGGCCGCGATCCTTGTTCTGGCCGAACTTTTTGAGGCGAGCGGCCTTTCGTCGCAGGTATGCGCCGCGCTTTCGCCCGCTTTTTCGTTTTTGGGTATCCCGGAAGAGATCGCGCCGCTCGTGCTGATCAAGCCCTTTTCGGGAAGCGGATCGCTCTCGCTGTTAAACAATTTGTTTGCCGAGTACGGGGCGGATT
>CALVXE010000158.1 GCA_944368795.1 uncultured Clostridia bacterium
CTCTTTATCGACAGAAATTTTTACAAAATATTTTGCCTCGTCGGATTCGGCCTCTCCCATATCGACAAGCTTTTTGAATTTTGTAATGGCATCCGTACCGTTTGCTACGATCTCACGCAAAAAAATGTCTTTATCCGAATAAAGCCATTTTTTTATGATAGGCATCATATTTTCGCTGGCAATCTGAATATTTCCTTGTTTAGACATGTTAACACCTCTTTATAAACAAAAACCCCGCGGCTGCGGGGTTTCTTTTTTAGTCGTTATTCTTATTTTGCAGCATTTCAGCAATGGACGCGCCGCCCAAGCCGCCTTCGGTCCATTCTCTGAACTCGTCTTCAGCGCCTTCTTTGTTCTGACGAGGTTTTCTGCTCTTGCGCTCACCCTTTTCTTCGCCGTTATCGCGGCGCGGCCTTACCTTGGTAATTTCCGGTTCAGGCAACAGCGCTTTGATGGAAAGAGTCATCTTCTTGTTGGCGGGATCGAGCAGCAAGATCTTCGCGTCGACTTCTTCTCCGATCGTTAAAACCGAAGTCGGATTTTCGAGCCATTCATGCGAAATCTGCGAAACATGAACCAAACCGTCTACGCCGTTTTCAACTTCTACGAAAGCGCCGAACGGTACGATGCGGACAACTTTACCGTGAACGACATCGCCCTCCGCATATTTTTCCGCGACCAAATCCCAAGGCTGCGGCTGAAGCTGCTTATAACCGATCGAGACCTTTTTATTTTCCTCATCGATACGCAACACTTTGAACTCGTACTTTTTGCCGATTTCCAAAATATCGGTAACATTTTTCGCACCCGACCAAGAAAGGTCAGAGATATGCGCGAGACAGTCGAATCCGTTCACCGAAACGAATGCACCGAAATTCGTTGCGCGCTCCACTTTGCCCTCAACGACATCGCCGACATGGATATTGGCAAAGAATTCTGCTTCCCTTTCCGCTTTCGCTGCATCGCGCGCGGCTTTCTCTTCTTCCAAAATCACGCGCTGGGAAGCAATGATCTCTTTCTTCCTGTCGGATTTCTTAATTTCGAGAGCTTTCAGGCGCAATTTCTTGCCGACAAATTTTTCAAGTTCTTTGACATATCCCATGCGGATCTCCTTTGCGGGAACGAACACAGAATACGTGCCCATCGCCGCGGTAAGACCGCCTTTATTAAACCCGGTGCAGGTAACGTCAAACTCTTCACCGTTGCTGATCGCATCGATCTTGCTCTCTTCCTCTTGCAATAACTTAATTGCTTTTTGGGAAAGCTTTACGGGGTTTGCGGGAGACATGACCATCACTTCGATCTCTTCCCCGACTTTTGCCGCATAATCTTCCGCTTTATACTCTTCGCAGTCGATCTCGTCTTTATCGAGCATGATCTCTTTTTTGAAGAACGGTAACAACACAGCCACGCCTTCGTCTGACGCCGAAGAAATGATCGCAGTAACAAGCTGCCCCTTCTTTAATTTCGACTGGTTATCCATCTGTGCAACGACTTCTTCCATCTCGTTCGTTGCTTTTACTTCTGTGCTGTTATCCATCTTACAAAGAACCTCCTGCGTTTGCGTGTACGGAGTGGACGCCCCGAACACAATGCCTACATTTTTAAATTTTTTTATTTTTTGATACTGAAAATCATCTGCATCAGCCAACCGGAAAACTTCAGAGCAATGCTCCCTGCATATTTCGTACAGTTTGTTCGTATTGCTGCTGTTCAAACCGCCGATTACAAGGACGGCATCGCAGATGCTTGCGATCCGAGCCGCTTCTTGCTGACGCTCTTTAGTAGTATAACAAATTGTTTTGAAAATCTCAACTGTTTTTTCGCAAACTTTTTCAATATTTTTAATAATTTTTACAAATTTTTCTTCCGAATAGGTTGTTTGAACGACTACGGCAATATTTCTGTCTTTCAAAAAAGAAAAATCGGACGTTTTATCGTCCACGACGCAAACTTCTCCGAGACACCATCCGCAAATCCCGATCACCTCGGGATGCGACTTTTCTCCTATAACGACAACCGTTTTTCCCTCTTGCGATTTTTGGCGTACGATCCTCTGCGTATGCCGAACGAACGGGCAAGTGCAATCCACGACCGAGATATTCTTTTTCCGGCATTCGAGATATATCGCTTCGGCGACTCCGTGCGAGCGCAAAATAAGCGTAGCACCGACAGGCACTTCTGAAACGGACTCAACCGTTTTGATACCGCGCCTTGAGACCATTTCGGTTACCGCGGGATTATGAATGAGCTCGCCCAGTACAAAAGTGTTCTGCGGATCGATGCTCATTGCCGTATCGACGGCATGCTGTACCCCCTTGCAGAATCCGCTGTGTTTTGCGATTACAATATTCATACGCCCGCATTATCCTTTTTTCTTTTTCTGTTCCAGCATGCGTATATAATTATGTTTGACTGCCAGCATTCGCTCCCGAATAACGGATTCGGCCGCGGCATAATCTTCCGCGGTCATTTTCCGGTCGTAAAATTCCGACAAATCGATCGCATCGCCGACGACGATTTTAGTCCGGCGGAAGGGCCGCGTTTTTCGCAAACACATGACCGGGTATACGGGAACTTTCGCCTTGATCGCAAACAGCGCCGCCCCGCCTTTTAAGGGCAGCAACTCGACGTCTTTCGTTTTATTGCGGGTCCCTTCCGGGAACATCGATATCTTTTCCCCTTTTTTCAGATACCGCAAAGCCATCATGATCGCTTTCGCATCCTGACCGTCCCGCGAAACGGGAATCGCTTCCACTTTATTGCATAAATAAGCTAAAAATTTATTTTTATACAGCTCTTGTTTGGTGATAAAATGCACCTTTTCTTTCGTAGTGCATGCCATGTGCAAAATATCCCAGATCCGATAATGATTGCCCACCAACACGCAGGGCCCGTCTTTGACTTTTTCTTTATCGATCAATTTATACGGATATACGAGCTGAACGAAGGCATTCAGAACTTTTTTCAAAAAACCATAGAGCATGACTTAAACCTTTTCCTGTATTTTTTGTTTGATTTTTTGCAGCACTTCATCGATCCCCATAGAAGATGTGTCTATAACGACGGCATCCTCCGCCTTTTTCAAGGGAGAAACCGAACGCGAAGAATCATTGCGGTCGCGCTCTTCGATCTCTTTCTTCAACGAAACAAAATCGACGTTATACCCCTTAGCCTTCAATTCGTCGTACCGGCGTTTGGCTCGTACATCGGCCGTTGCCGTAATAAAAAACTTAAACTCGGCATCCGGCAAAACGCAGGTGCCTATGTCCCTGCCATCCAATACGCAGGACTGTTCCGCCGCAATTTTGCGCTGCATCTGCACCATCTTTTTGCGGACGGCTGCGTAAGCAGACACTTTGGATGCTGCCATGGACACTTCGGGCATCCGGATCGCTTCGGATACGTCTGCGCCGTCCAGCACCGTGATCTGCGCGCCGTTTTTATATAGAATCTGCAAATCGATTTCGGAAACGACGGAAGAGACTTTCGCTTCGTCGGAAAGATCGCCTCCCGTCCGCAAAACTTTCAGTGCACAGGCACGATACATTGCTCCCGTATCCAAATACAATATGTCCAATTCACGGGCCAACAATTTGGCGACTGTACTTTTGCCGCTTCCAGATGGCCCGTCAAGAGCTACCGAAAATCGTTTGAGGTCGCGGCGCAGCCCCTGCGCGCCGCGAAGATAGACATGGCGCGCCTTTGCACAAGTTTCCGCCAAAAGAAGCACTCGAATACACAGCGGCAAGGCACCTTCGATTTCCGGCTCAGCAGAGGAATACAAAGCCGGCAGAGAATAGCCCGCCTCTCTGGCAGCTTTGGCCGGATACAGCGAACGAATATCTGCAGTATTTGAAAACAATATAAAAAGAATGTCGGACTCTTTCAAATTATTTTGCCTTGCCAACTCGTCGAGAAGTTCCTTGACGACTTCCCGTATTTCCTGCGGCGAATCCTGTGCGACTGTAGTCGCTCCGCGAACCGCTATCATATGCGCCTCCCGTTTATATGCAATATGTTAGACATAATACTCTGTAAAACTATTAAATCGAGCTTCCCGCGGCATATCCTGTCGAAAAAGCGATCTGCAGATTGAACCCGCCCGTCAGCGCATCGACATCGAGGACCTCACCGCAAAAATATAGGCCCGGGACTTTTTTGCTCTCCATTGTTTTGGGATTGATTTCTTTTAAGTCAACGCCGCCCGCCGTAACAATACATTCGCTCATCGGGCGCAAAGAAAGCGGTGCGAGCTTAAAACCTTTTACCGCGTTCAGCAACCCCCTTCTTTTTTCTTTGGGAAGAGAGTTGACCGACAGGTCAAAAGGAATTTTACTCTGCCGCAAAACGGCAGGAATTAAAGTTTTCGGCAATAAATCGACTAGGGCGTTGCCCATTTGCTTGTTTCTATAACGTTCGAAATCACGGAGAAGACGTTTATCCAGTACATCTTCATCCAAAGCCGGCTTCAAATCGATAAACAGCGATACTTCGTCAAGAGGCAATTCGTTGAGCAAACTCGCCATCGAAAGAACGATCGGGCCGGATATGCCGAAATGAGTGAAGAGCATTTCGCCGAACAGCCGGCGCAATTTCTTCCCGTCCCGAACCGCACTCAGCGCAACGTTTTTTAAAGTCAGCCCCTGCAATTGCCGGAGGCCTTCCATCTCACAGCAAATACCGCAAAGAGCAGGCTTTAAAGCGTTGACGGCAACGTCAAAATTTTCCGCAAATCGATACCCGTCGCCCGTGCTGCCCGTTGAGGGGTACGACACCCCTCCCGTACAGACAAGGACAGCATGCACCGTTGCCGTACGCTTTGATGTTACGATATGAAAAAGATCTTCTTTGCGGTTTATTCTCCGCACCTCTTCTTCAAAACAGAAGCGAACTCCTGCCCGCAAACAATATTTTTCCAAACATTTCGTAACGTCGCTCGCTTTATCGGAAACCGGGAAAACGCGATTTCCCCGCTCGACCTTTAAAGGCAAGCCGCCCTCTTCAAAAAAAGACATCGCATCGGCAGGAGAAAAGGCATGCAGACTACTCCTTAAAAATTTTTCGCCGTGCACGACATTAGCCAAAACTTCTTCCGGCGACGAATCGTTCGTCAGGTTGCAACGTCCTTTTCCCGTGATATAGATCTTTTTTCCGGCCTTTTCGTTTTTTTCAAAAACTATAACTTCATTTCCGCGGTTTGCCGCCGCATAGGCCGCCATGAGCCCGGACGCGCCTGCGCCGATAACAGCTACTTTCTTCATTCAAACGCTCAAAATAATTTCTTCATACGCCAATATCAGCGAAAGCCCAAAATGCTCTCGCTGATACTTTAAGCAATACAACTTTTTATACGGGATATACTTTATCGGCGCTATCGGAAAGATTTTTATCGACGCCGTATTTCTGCGCCTTACGCCATTTAAAGAAATTCAAAGCCACCTGACCGAATACTGCATAGGAAAGAACGTCTTCTTCCTGTTCGATATATTCTGCAATTTCCGATTTAAATTGATCGTATTCGGGCTTCAAGTCGTCCGCCGGCCGAAACCCTATCCGCCCTTCGTCTCCGACGCACTCCCTTACGACATCGGGATCGGGACCGGCGGCCAACTCGCCGTATTCGCCCCCCAAAATGCCTTTAAATTCTTTTGTTACCATTTTATAGCGCTCGCCGGATAAGACGTTTAAAACCGCTTGCGTGCCGACTATCTGGCTGGACGGCGTTACCAAAGGAGGATAGCCGCAATCTTTGCGGACATTCGGAACTTCTGCGAGCACTTCGGCCAGTTTGTCGGATTTATTCTGCTGCTTCAATTGCGAAATCAGATTGGAAAGCATTCCTCCCGGAACCTGATAAATCAAAGCGTTGATGTCGATCGACAATACCTTCGGAGACAGATACCCGTCCTTTTTCAAGCGCTCCGCAACGTTTTTAAAATGGTTGACGATCGGCAAGAGTTTTTCAATTTCAATACCGGTATCATACGGAGTACCTTTCAACGTTGCGACCAGCGGCTCTGTTGCCGGTTGGCTGGTCCCGTTTCCGAGCGGCGAAAGAGCGCAATCGACGATATCCGCCCCCGCTTCGATGGCCTTTAAATTGACCATATCACCCGTACCCGCCGTATTGTGCGTGTGCAAGTGCACTTTCGTGGAAGGTTTTAATTCCTTCTTTAATTTTTGCACGAGATCGTATGCGGTGTACGGCAACAGGAGATTTGCCATATCTTTGATGCAGATATTGTCCGCGCCCATCGATTCTAACTGTTTTGCCAATTTTACAAAATATTCTGTCGTATGAACGGGACTGGTCGTATAACTGATCGCAGCTTCGCAAACGCC
>CALVXE010000159.1 GCA_944368795.1 uncultured Clostridia bacterium
GTCCCGAGATTTCGAGGCCGGCCGATGCGCTTTAGCATTCCGCTTGCGTCCTTGCCGAGGATATCGGAGCAAAAGCGATCGTCGTTTGTTCCCGTTCGGGCGGGACTGCAAGGCTCGTTTCCCGTTTCCGTCCGAATATCGACATCATCGGTATGACCATCGAGCCGATGTCTTATCGTAAACTCGCTCTTTCCTGGGGCGTTACCCCGGTTCTTTCGGAAGAGTTTACCTCGATGGACGTGTTATTTTATCATGCCAAACGTGCAGCCATCGAATCGGGATTAGTCAAAAAAGGCGACCGAATCGTAATCACGGGCGGCAATCCGAACGGAAAGTCCGGCAACTCGAACGTTATCAATATCGAGCAGATTTAAAAATCACTAGCGGACATTTTCAACGCCTTATATTATTTCGCATAATTTACGGTCCAAATTTATATCGGATTTTACTTTAAGTATTTTTAATCCTCTTTTGTTAAAATATTTGACAAAGAATACTTCGTCTGTAAATTAGGCTAATTGAATAAAAAACTTGCACGGCCCTTTCGCCGGATCGGGCGTGCTCGGAGTCAATAAATCAGCCTCAGGCTTTATGGTTGATTTGTTGACTCCTTTTTTATTAAATTTTTCAAGAAGCGTGTGCATTATTCTGCCGAAAGTTATATTTGAAATAAATGTACTAATTTTTCAGTTACATACAAAATTAAGCTCCGAAAAACTTTTCGCACCATCGAAAAATTTCCGATGGTGCGAAAACGATTGTAAAAAAATTATGCCTCGTGCTTATCGCGTTCCGTAAGGCGAAGGACTCCCCTCGCAAAAATCGAATAGACAATAAGCCAAAGCGCTGCGGCTGCAATTACAATATAGGTTATAATTGCCCCTATACTCCTGTCTCCCATAAAAATGGCGGATACCAGATTAAAATTAAAAATGCCGTATAAGCCCCAATTTACCGCCCCAAGTAAAACAAGAATATAAGATATCAGATTGACAATGAACATCTCGAAATCCCTCCTCTATCAGTATGTTCCGCATTATTCGATTTTATTTATTTTTGAACGATCATGCTTGAAGATTATAGATAGCCATTCAATTTAAGTATTTGACAGAAGTTCCTCTCTGCAATATAATTATGTAGACGATAGAATGAAATGCGTATGCTAACATTTTTGTGCTCGCCTTCACCTATGGCCATTCAAACAAAAAGGAGTTTTACTATGATCGGAGATTTTACCTATTGCAATCCTACGAAACTTTATTTTGGTAAAAATGCATTGAACGGTTTAAACGAAGAATTGCCGAAATACGGAAAAAACGTATTGCTCGTTTACGGGGGAGGCTCCATTAAAAAGAACGGCATTTACGATAAAGTCGTTGAAATTTTAAAAGCTAACGGCAAAGAAATCTATGAAGACGCCGGCGTAATGCCAAACCCTACCGTGGAAAAATTGTACGAAGGCTGTGAACGAGCCAAAAAAGCGAAGGCAGATTTGATTTTGGCTGTCGGAGGCGGCTCTGTATGCGACTATGCCAAAGCCGTTTCTATTTCCGTAGATTGCAAAGAAGATCCGTGGGAAAAATATTATATTCGCTTTGAAGATGTCGACAATAAAATCATCCCCGTCGGGTGCGTTCTGACGATGGTCGGCACCGGCAGCGAAATGAACGGCGGTGCCGTAATAACGAATCACGCACAAAAATTAAAAATAGGTCATGTGTTCGGAGAAAACGTATTCCCTAAATTTTCTATCCTGAATCCGGAATTTACGTACACTTTGCCGAAGTACCAAATGACTGCCGGATTCTTTGATATTATGTCTCATATCCTGGAACAGTATTTTTCGGGTAATGACGACAATACTTCCGATTACGTTATGGAGGGGCTTCTCCGATCTCTGATCCACAGCGCAGAGATCGCTGTTAATAATCCGACCGATTATGAAGCCCGGAGCAACATTATGTGGACCGCTACATGGGCACTCAACACTTTCGTTGCCAAAGGCAAAGCTACAGACTGGGAAGTGCATATGCTCGGGCAGGCCGTAGGCGCACACACCGATGCCACACACGGGATGACGCTTTCTGCCGTTTCTCTGCCGTATTACCGCCATATCCTGCCGTACGGGCTCGCTAAATTTAAGAGATATGCTATCAACGTCTGGAATATAGATCCTGCAGGAAAATCAGACGAAGAAACTGCCCTTGCGGGACTCGATGCCATGGAAAAATGGATGAGAAAGATCGGTTTGGTCATGAATATTTCCGAACTGGGCGTAACCGAGGAAATGATCGACGGAATCGTAAAAAGTACTCTGATCATGCAAGGCGGATATAAAGTGCTCACCTCTGAAGAGGTGCGGGACATATTAAAAGCGAGTCTTTAATTTTCAAACCTTTGCAAAAAGGGACGGCCAATATAAGCCGTCCCTTTTTGAATATAAGCAAGGCACCGAACAAATTCATCGGCGCCTTGCTTTTTTATCACTCTTCGTTGTTTGACTCTTCCGAAAGCTTTACATCTTCCGCGGTTTCGTCCGCAGAATCTGCGTTTTCTTCCACAGAAACAGCGTCTTCTTCAGGTGCTTCTTCCTCACGGGGCGCAACTGCGATCGTCGCCACTTCCGAATCCTTTAACCGCATTACGCGAACACCCTGCGTGTTTCTTCCGATCATGGAAATATCCGTAACATGCATGCGAATAATCGTACCGTTATTGGATATGATCATGATGTCTTCGTCTTCATTGACGATCTTCAAATTTACGAGCCAACCCGTTTTCTCGTTAAAGACGCCCGCCTTTATGCCTTTACCGGCCCTGCCTTGAAGCCGATAATCATCTATATCCGAACGTTTGCCGTATCCGCGGGAGGTGATCGTAAGAATTTGGCAGCCTTCTTTTACGACCAACATGTCGACGAGATAATCATCTTCGGCAAGATTCATTGCTTTCACACCCTGCGTATCTCTGCCCATAGGGCGAACGCCGTGTTCGCTGAAACGAATGCACTTACCTTCCTTCGAGGCAATGATCAATTCATCGTCTCCGGTCGTAAACTGGACAGAAATAAGCTCGTCGTCATCGTTTATCTTAATGGCTATCTTACCGACCTTACGGATGTTGGCAAACTCAGACAATGCGGTTTTCTTGATCAGCCCTTTACGCGTTGCCATGGCAATATATCCATCCAAGTCCGCTTTTAAAGGAATGATCGCCGTGATCTTTTCATCCTGCGCGATTTGCAGAAGATTAACGATTGCCCTGCCGCGCGCCTGCCGCTGCGCTTCGGGAATTTCATATCCTTTGATCGAATATACTTTACCGAGACTGGAAAAGAATAAAATATTGTCGTGCGTGGAACTGATAAATAACTTTTCTACGAAGTCTTCATCTTTCGGGCGGTGAGCCGTAACCCCCATTCCTCCGCGGCGCTGTGCTTTATATTCTGCTACCGGCTGGCGCTTGATATAGCCGGAATGCGTCATCGAAATCACGACTTCTTCTTCTTCGATCAGATCTTCAATATCGATTTCACCGTAATCATAAGACAATTCCGTCTTTCTTTCGCTGGGATAATTTTCTTTGATGACATTCAGATCCGTTTTGATGATTTCAAAAACGCGGCCTTCGTTTGCCAAAATATCCTTCAAATCCGCGATCATGCGCTCCAGAGCGGCAAGTTCTTCCTGCAATTTTTCTACTTCCAGCGAAGTCAAACGCTGCAAGCGCATTTCCAAAATCGCATTGGCCTGCTTATCCGAAAGTTCAAAGGCCTCCATCAATTTCTGCGCCGCTACGTTTTTATCTGCCGACTGTTTAATAATGGCAATTACTTCGTCGATATTTGCCAGCGCTAAAACCAAGCCTGCAACAATATGGGCGCGCTCTTCGGCCTTATTCAGATCGAACTTAGTACGACGGACGATTACATCTTTCTGATGCTCGATATAATAGTGAATGCATTCCTTTAAATTTAAAACTTTCGGTTCGCCGTCCACTAGTGCGAGCAATATAATTCCGTTCGATGTCTGCAATTGGGTATGTTTATACAGCGTATTGAGAACGACTTGTGCGTTTGCATCCTTGCGAAGCTCGATCACGATCCGCATGCCGTCGCGGTCGGACTCTTCCCGGATATCGGAAATCCCCTCGATTCTCTTGTCTTTTACAAGATCCGCTATATTTTCGATCAAGCGCGCTTTATTGACCTGATAAGGAATTTCGCTGACGACGATGCGCGTACGGGACGTATTGCCGGATGTGTATTCCTCGATTTCACACTTCGAACGCAACACATAATTTCCCCGACCGGTACGGTAGGCGCGCTTGATTCCGGCTCGCCCCATTAAAATGGCGCCTGTGGGAAAATCAGGGGCCGGAATGTACTCCATCAATTCTTCAATGGTAATATCCGGGTTATCGATCTGCGCGATGACGCCGCTGATAACTTCAGCCAAATTGTGCGGAGGGATATTCGTCGCCATCCCTACGGCAATTCCGTCGCTGCCGTTTACCAACAAATTCGGGAATCTGGAAGGCAATACACAGGGCTGCATCCCGGTGTCGTCAAACGTAGGATAATAATCAACCGTTTCTTTATCCAAATCGCGCAGCATTTCCGCCGCCAGCTTGGACATCCTCGCCTCGGTATAACGCATAGCCGCGGGAGGATCTCCGTCGACCGATCCGAAATTCCCGTGCCCGTCAACAAGGGGAAAATTGATCGTAAAATCCTGCGCCAAGCGAACAAGCGCGTCATAGACTGCAAAATCGCCATGCGGATGATATTTACCCAAAACGTCGCCGACGATACGCGCGCATTTGCGATACGCCTTATCGTTATACAGCCCCATCTCATGCATTGAATACAAAATGCGGCGATGAACAGGCTTCAGCCCGTCGCGCACGTCAGGAATCGCACGGCTGACATTGACCGCCATCGCGTAGGCGATGAAAGACTTTTTTAACTCATCGTCTACCTCGACGTCGATCATATTCGTCATTGCAAGCGTCTTTTTAAATTCTTCGGTAAGTTCAGGACTCGTTTCTTTTTTCGCCATAGTGTAGCTCCCTTAAATATCCAGCTCTGCAACGAGTTTCGCGTTTTGTTCGATGAATTGCCGGCGCAGTTCCGGTTTTTCTCCCATCAGCAGCGAGAACATTTCGTCCGCCTCGACCGCATCTTTCATATTGACGCGCAGCAACGTACGAGTTGCGGGATTCATCGTCGTTTCCCAAAGCTGCGTACTGTTCATTTCGCCGAGGCCTTTGTAACGCTGCAAATCAAACTTGCCCGGATTTGAATTGCGGTATTCTTCCAGTTCGGCATCCGAATACATGTATTTTTCTTCTTTGCCGCGCGTTGCCTTATACAAAGGCGGCTGGGCCACATATACGTGCCCCTTTTCGATGAGCGGACGCATGAAGCGGAAAAAGAAGGTGAGCAATAAAATTCGGATATGACTGCCGTCGACATCGGCATCGGTCATACAGATAATGCGATCGTAGCGCAGCTTGCTCTCGTCAAAATCCTCGTGAATACCGCACCCGAACGCTGTGATCATGCTCTTGATCTCTTCGTTTTCCAGAACGCGGTTTAAGCGTGCCTTTTCAACATTAAGAATCTTTCCGCGCAGAGGCAAAATCGCCTGAAACCTGCGGTCGCGACCTTGTTTTGCGGTACCGCCTGCCGAATCACCTTCTACGAGATAAATTTCGCAAAGCTCGGAACGCTTTTCGCTGCAGTCAGCAAGTTTGCCCGGAAGAGTCGTACTTTCCAAAACGCCTTTTCTGCGCGTCAGCTCGCGCGCGTTCCGCGCGGCATCTCGCGCTTTCTGCGCCGT
>CALVXE010000160.1 GCA_944368795.1 uncultured Clostridia bacterium
ACCGGAACAAAGATGCCCGCAATTTTATCGACGGTCTTTTCAATCGGCGCTTTTGAGGTTCCGGCTGAACGCACCAAATTTATAATTTGCGCCAAAACCGTCTCTTCGCCGACTTTTTCCGCTCGGATCTTGATCATATTTCCTTTATTGACCGACGCACTCGTTACGAAATCGCCGACATGCACCTCAACGGGCAGGCTTTCTCCGGTAATTGCGGATTTATCGACGAACGAATCGCCAAACTCAATTCTTCCGTCAACAGGTACGCTGTCTCCCTGTTTTACTATAACAACGTCGCCGATTGCGACATCGCGAAGTCTGACTGAAATTTGTTCGCCGTTTCGTTCGATCAGCACCGAATCCGGAGCCATTTTTAAAAGTTTATCCACTTCTTCGCCCGTTTTCCTCTTTGAGCGCGCTTCCAGCCATTTGCCCAAGGTAACGAGCGTAAGCACCATTGCCGCAGATTCAAAAAATAAATTTTCCATCGTCAATTCGTGCCAGCGCTCTGCGGAAGCGGAAGGCAGAAAAAACATTATGACGAGACTGTAACCGTATGCTACCGCCGCGCCGAGACTTACAAGCGTGTCCATATTCGGGACGCGCTTGAACGCGGCTCTGACGCCGCTTATAAAAAAAGCTCTGTTTATAAATAAAACGGGGGTAGTCAATATAAGCTGCACCAGAGCAAAGTTCGTAGGGTAAAACGCGGGATCCCAAAAGCGAGGCAAGGGCGCCCCAAACATGTGCCCCATAGTAAAATATAACAGCGGAATCAAAAAACAAAGCGAAGCGATAAATCTTCCCTTTAAAAGGTTTGCTTCCTGCCCGAATCCCGCCGGCTTCTTCTCGTCTTCGGCTGTGCGTTCAGCTTCTTCCAAAGAAGCCCCGTACCCTAATCC
The DNA here is from genome assembly GCA_944368795.1 of uncultured Clostridia bacterium. Taxonomy (GTDB): domain Bacteria; phylum Bacillota; class Clostridia; order Christensenellales; family Borkfalkiaceae; genus Borkfalkia. Next base: position 903 of record CALVXE010000160.1, read on the forward strand.
GACCACGGTTGAAATGATCCTTTCGTCCGAAATAATATTTTCGTCGAAATCCACCTTCATGTTCTGCCCCATCAGGCTGACGGAAACGCTTCGCACCCCATTCAATTTTCCAACCGTCTTTTGTATCCCTGCCGAACATGCAGCACACGTCATGCCGCTGACACGAAAACTTTTTTGCATATTTACCTCGGTAAATCTCTATCTTTCCGGTTGCAATTATTATAGCCGCAAAGCTGCTGTATGTCAATAAGTTTAAAACAATAGAATTGCCGCCGATCGCGGCGCAAGCGGCCTGTGTTATATTCTCTCCCGCTGTTTTGCAAATATCACTTGTTTGCCGCAAGAAAATGTGCTATAATTTTTGCAATCGGAGGAAATAAAATGTATCAACATCATCTCGAATCGATCGAAAATCTAAAAACCTACTTTCGGCAAAAAAGTGAAGTCTTTGCCATAATTCTCGACGGATCGATCGTAAAAGGAAACGCGCGCGTCGATTCCGATATCGATGCAATCGTCGTTGTTACGGAAGAGGCGTACGAAAGTCTGCGCAGACAAAACCGTTTAGCGGAAGTTATCGAAGGGCATTGCACATATCGCGGCGGATATTTCGACATCAAATATAAAACAAAAGGCATTTTGCAAAGATGCGCTCTGAAAGCAAGCGAGCCGACCCGCAACGCATATGTAAAAGCGCAGGTGGTTTTTACCTCGGACCCGGAAATCCCCGATCTCGTAAACCGCATTTCATCTTATCCTGAAGCGGAAAGAGATGAAAAAATTCGCTGTTTTAATGCGAATTTACAGTTGAACCGCGGATACTTTTTGCACTGCGTACCGGAAGACAATACCTACATGCGCGCCCATCTTGCCCAAGAAATCGTTTACAGTGTATACCGGCTGATCTTAGCCGAAAACAGAGTGCTGTTCCCCTGCAACCGCCGTTTAGAAGAAACGGTTTTGTCGTGCAAACAGCGCCCGAAAGATATCCTTGCACTCGGCGCAAACTTTTTAAAACAAATAAACGTTGAAAACTGCGAAAAATTTGTAACCGCATTTTGGGATAATAGCAGCTTGCCCCTTACGGATGATGTAAGCGAAAACTGCTCGCAATATGTGCGCTTTTATGAGGACTGGTGGGATCGCGAAAATCCGCCTTTCCCGAACGAATGGTAAAAAAGACGGCGATAAACATCGCCGTCTTTTAATTCTGTGGTTATGGAATTATTTCTTTTCATCCATTACAATGACTTCTTTTCCGTCATAGTAACCGCACTTTTTGCAAATTCGATGCGGTTGCTTCAGTTCGTGGCAGTGCGGGCACTCGACCAACGTAGGTGCTGCAGCCTTAAAATTTGCATATCTCGTATTTGTTCTTTGTTTCGACTGTTTTGACTTAGGTACTGCCATTTATATACACCTCATTCTTTGTTTTCGTATTTGACTATAAAATTATATATCATTTACGCTTCTTTGTCAAATTATTTATCGACTTTTTCGACTAATTTATTAAAATCAGTGCGCAAAATATAACCCGGGAAAAAGACCGGAGTATATCTGCCGATTGAGATCTCGAGTGCCGTTATTTTTTTTGCCGCCGCTATGGGATTGCTTTTGCCGATCACCGTCTGAATCGCATAATACGGCAACACCACCCTTCTCTCTGAAAACACCCCGCACCGAAAATCCAGAAATGCTTCTTCGGCGCTGTATCCTTTTCGAAAATACAAACATACGGCAAATAATAAAATATCCAATTCAAGCAACAGCAGAAAGAAATTGATAAAAAAGCTCATGCAGAATACAATAATCGCGGGAATCGCCAAATACTGCAAATACGGGGCAAACCGATGAAATCCGCCGCGTTCCGCTCTTTTGTCCCATTGAAAATTCGGCTGCAGGCGCAAAACGATCTTGGCTGCATTTTCCTTTTTCAGTAAAAACGGGAACATCTCCGCATCCGATGCTCCGTTCGCATTTTCTGCCGTGTATATTTTTAAGCGGTACAGGGCAAACAACTTTTCCATCAAGCCCTGTTTTAATTCAAACCCCAAAACATTCTTATACAGAATTTGCGAACCGCATTCAAACCCTTTGCCGTACCGCACACGCAATTCCTGCTTGCCGAGGGCGACTTCATATTTCGTGTAGCGCAGAAAACAGATGGTTCTCACCAATATAAAAATCACCAAACAAACCGCATAGGCTACTATAAAGGCATACAAAAACCATCGGCTTTTCTCGAATGATGCGAGATATGCGTGCACGGCGGGAAAAACCGTGGCTATGACCAATATCGCTAAAAAAGTACAATTGACAAAATCGGACAAAAGAGAAACATATTTTTCTTTTCCGGAAGCGATCCGCTCATTTTCTTCCGCCGCCGAATTTCGCCGAACGGGGAAATAAGCGCAAAATTCTTCCGCATCCGAAAGGGAAAAATAAAACCGCACGCGTTCGCCGCCCTCAAAAAAAACAATAAGCTTTTCTGTCCGCAGCAATTTGTGAACCGGTCCCCTACGAAAATCAACGCCGATTATGTCTCCGAAACAGCGGCTTGCCTTTTTTTTGCCGAAAACAAAAATCCCCTTGCCCTCATCAACGGCAACTTTTTCTTTCGGAACAAAAATGCAATAAATGATAGCATACAACGCGGCAATGCCGAAGGCCGCAATAAATATCGACGCGATTTCGACGGCACTCATCTGCCAAATTTTCCCGACGGACATAATCGCGCACCAAAACAAAAAAACGCAAGCGCCCAAAAATACTGAGAGCGCATATATTATAATTTTATGCCTGCTCTGATAATATACTTTGGTCATAACGCCCCGCAAACGGAGACAGAACGCTGTGCGCTGCGGCCTCCGAAAGATATTTTATTTTAAATTTTCCGTTTTGCGTGTAGAATTTCAAATCATAAAACCTGCCGAATTTTGTTTTTCGGCACTTTACCTTAATAGAATCGACCGAATCGAATCGATAGACCGAATATTTGTCCGTTGCGATGACCCGACGCACATGTATGGCCGATTGCGTAACTTTAAAACAAAATTTGTCGGCATAAAAAAGGCCGTTCAATAAAATATAAATCACGCCGATCACCGTAAAGAGGATCCCCCCCAACAGCTCAACGCCCCAATAATCGGGAAACAGCACAAAGAGAACGACCGCCGCGACATCAATAAAAAGAATGAGGGAAAAGGCGCCCCAAGCGACCGCCTTAACCCTCTTTTTAAAATGACCGTCAATAAAGGTATAGTCTTCCTGCAAATCCATTTACGCTTCCAAAAGTTCCTTCGTTTCTCTTGCAATGACGAGTTCTTCGTTCGTAGGAATGACCAAAACTTTCACTTTAGCATCTTTGCCTGTGATATCATGGATCTTTCCGTCGTTTTTCATCTGATTCTTTTCTTCGTCGATATTTATTCCGAAATATCCCATGTCGGCACAGATATCTTTGCGAATTTGCCACGTATTTTCGCCGATGCCCGCCGTAAAGACGAGGCAATCGATCCCGTTCATGGCCGCAATATAAGCGCCGATATACTTTTTGACGCCGTAAACAAAGATATCGATCGCAAGCTGCGCCCTCTCGTTTCCCTCAGACGCTGCTTTCGTTAAATCGCGGAAATCGCTGGAAACGCCGCTGATACCCGCTACACCGCATTGTTTATTCAAATAATTGATACAGTCTAAAACCGTATAATGCTTTTTCGCCGCCAAATATTCCAAAACGGCCGGATCGATATCCCCCGAACGCGTTCCCATCGGGACCCCTGCCAACGGAGTAAATCCCATGCTCGTATCGACGCATTTGCCGCCCTTTACGGCACTGATGGAAGAGCCGCCGCCCAAATGACAGGTTACGATCTTCGTTTCTTCTACAGGCTTTGCGAGATATTTTACGGCTTCCTGAGAAACATACTTGTGCGACGTGCCGTGGAATCCGTACTTACGGATTTTATAATCTTTATAGTCGTTATAATCGATCGCGTACATATATGCGCGCGCGG
>CALVXE010000161.1 GCA_944368795.1 uncultured Clostridia bacterium
CGTTATGTGAACAATAATACCATTGCTTCCGCGGTGTCAAACGCCTATGCAAGCTATTTGATGAAGAGGCAATATCCGTTCTACGTTTTGTTTATCGACGTTCCGCCGGAAGTTGTGGACGTCAATGTGCATCCGAATAAATCGGATGTCCGATTTGAAAATAATCAGGTCATATACGGATGTGTTTACTCTGTCGTGTCTTCCTTGCTGGACGGGAATGCGGCGGCTTTGGAATTTGTCGTTCAAAAAGATCCCGTTTCGCTGCATGAAGCGGAAACTTCATCGGAAAAACCGCAGTCAAAAGCAGAAAATTTGCAGGAAGAAACAGGAGCGCTGAATATTTCGGCAATCGAGGAAAAGACGGTACAAAAAGAACTTGGCTCTTCCGTCGGTTTATATGCTGTTCCGTCAAAGGATAAGAGCAGATTTCGATTGGAGTTTCATGATAGCAAAAAAAATACAGATATTTCAGAAGATTCCGCTGAAGCATTCCGAACGCACCAAACGGAGGAAGGGGCGAGTCCCTCTTTTCAGGAAGACATATTTTCTGAAAACAAGCGCTATCTGGAGGCAATGGAACGGAAAGCGAAGCAGCAAAAAATTATTTTTGAAAACGCAATATATAAGGGGAATTTATTCAACACCTATCTGATTTATGAAGAGGGCGACAACGCGTACCTGATCGACCAGCACGCGGCGCATGAGCGCCTGATATTCGACCGTCTGAAAGCGGACATGAACGGGAGAAAAATAGTAAAGCAGCCGATGTTGGTTCCTTTTATATTGAATTTAAACCATGAAGAATTCTCTTTTTTAGCGGAGAATCTTGATAAAATTGAAGAGATAGGATTCGACATGGAACAATTCGGTGCGGGCAGTTTTAAAGTATCGGCAGTGCCTCTCGATTTGCAGGATATCGACCTTTCAGGATTTTTTGACGAAATTTTAAAAGATGTCGGGGCGTTGCGCGGGATAAAATTGTCGGATTTACTGCGGGATAAACTCGCGATGGCCGCTTGCAAACATGCGGTGAAGGGCGGCATGGTCTTAACGGATTCAGAAAAACAGAAGCTGTTTGAATTGCTTCACGGCGATATGGGACTGAAATGCCCTCACGGCAGGCCGATCGCCGTAAAATTATCAAAGACAGAGATTGAAAAAATGTTCAAAAGGATTGTATAATGAAGGATACGGTGTTGGTCGTTTGCGGGCCGACGGCTTCCGGAAAAACGGCGTTTGCCGTTCAAATGGCTAAGCGCTTGCAAAGCGAAGTGATATCGGCGGACTGTATGCTCATTTATAAAGGATTGACGATCGGTACGGCGAAGCCGTCCGAAAGAGAAAGGTGCGGAATTACGCACCATATGATCGACATTCTTTCACCCGACGAAAATTTTTCTGCAAGCGACTATGCAGAGCTTTCCGTGCCGATATGCGAAAGGATCTTGAAAAAGGGCCGCGTCCCGGTTATCTGCGGGGGAACCGGCTTTTATATCCAGTCCCTTTTATTCCGCCGCAGTCTCGGAAATATCGGGTCGGATTCAAATATTCGCGCCCGATACGAAAAGATTGCGGAAGAAAAGGGAAATATTTTCTTGCACGAAAAGTTGACTGAGATCGATCCGGAAAGCGCTGCGGTATTGCATCCGAATGATGTAAAGCGTGTGATTCGGGCTCTTGAAATATACGAATTGACGGGCCGCAAAAAGTCCCTGCAGCAAGACGGCTTTACGCCGCGTTTTTCCTATGTTGCGGTCGCGTTCAATTATCCTAGGGAAGAACTTTATTCGCGTATCGATCAGCGTGTCGATCAAATGCTCGCGGAGGGATTGGTCGATGAAGTTTCTGCGCTGCTTGCTTCCGGAGTCGGAAAAGACTGTCAGAGTATGTGCGGTATTGGCTACAAAGAAGTCGTACAATATCTGGAAAATAAAATTTCTTACAGTACTATGCGTGAAGTAATTCAGAAAAATTCGCGCAATTATGCTAAGCGGCAGATAACATTTTTCAAAAAGTTGCCGGGCCTTATATGGCTCGATCCGCGGAAGGAAAATAATTTGAATGAGGTTGAAGATCTTTTATGCAAACAATCGAGCAAATGATTCAGGAAAGCGAATCGGCGTTAAGGAATGTCTTTCGGCAGTGCGATGAGATCGCTTATAAAAATCAAGCCAAAGTGTTGGAGGCGTTCCAAAAAAATAAAATCGCCCTTCGGCATTTTATGCCTTCAAGCGGGTATGGATACGGTGATGAAGGGCGCGATACTTTGGGCGCGGTGTTTGCAGATATTTTCGGGGCTGAAGCCGGATTGGTTACGCCGAATATCGTTTCGGGTACGCATGCTCTCACGATAGGCCTTTTCGGTCTATTGAAGTTCGGAGATACCCTTTTATCGATTTCGGGAAATCCATATGATACGTTGCAATCCGTGATCGGCGGAAAAGATATCGGGTCTCTTGCCGATTATGGTATTCGTTTCGATAAATGCGATCTTACGCCTGCAGGTGAATTTGATCGTGCTGCGATACGGCATAAACTTTGCGATGCTTCCGTTAAGGTGGTTTTTATCCAACGATCGAGGGGGTACGAATGGCGGGATGCTTTGAGCGAGGCGAAGATTGCAGATATTTGTGCGTTTGTGCGTGAATGCGGATTTTGCGGATGCATTTTTGTTGATAATTGTTATGGAGAATTTGTAGAAGAATCCGAACCTACGCAGAACGGTGCGGATATTGCCGTTGGTTCGTTGATTAAAAATCCCGGAGGGGGAATTGCGCCGACCGGAGGATACATTGTCGGAAAAAGAGAATATGTTGAGAAAATAGCGGGACGGCTTACGGCTCCGTCGATCGGGGCGGAAGTTGGTTCCTATGCGTACGGTTACCAATATTTTTATCAGGGAGTTTTTATGGCTCCTCACGTCGTTTCGCAGGCGGTGAAGGGCAGTTTGTTGATTGGCGAATGTTTGAAAAAATGGGGGTATGAAACTTCTCCGTCGGTTTCGTCTTTGCCATACGATATTACGCGGGCGATCCGCTTTCGTTCAAGAGAAGAATTGGTCGGTTTTATCCAGGCGGTGCAGGAAGCCTCTCCGATCGATAGTTTTGTGCAATTAGAGGCATGGGATATGCCCGGATACGAAGATCAGGTAATCATGGCGGCAGGTTGTTTTGTTCAGGGCGCTTCGATCGAATTGTCTGCGGATGCTCCGATCAAAGAACCATATATTGCATATTTTCAGGGCGGACTTACGTATGAGCACTGCAAATACGCGCTCACTCGCATATTAAAAAAGTTGCTTGGAAGCCATGGCTGAATTTGCAAGAAGCAATAATGCTCTATCGAAAAAATATTTTTATGTATCCAAAAAGAGTAAGACACTTTAATAATGTACGGTTTGTTGTCCGTTTTTTGAAGCGAGAAAAAACAGAGCGACTTCTGAACGAAGTCGCTCTGTTTTTATTTATTCTGCATTTTTTTGAATCAATACATTCCGCCGCCCATGCCGCCGCCTGCAGGGGCCGCAGGTTCCGGGGCGGGGATATCCGTTACGACGCTTTCCGTGGTGAGCAAAGTGGCAGCTACAGATGCCGCGTTCTGCAAAACGCTTCTCGCTACTTTGGTAGGGTCGATAATACCGCTTTCCACCATGTCGGTGTAACGGTTTTTAAGGGCGTCAAAACCATAGTTGGCTTTTTTGCTGGTAGTGATTTTTTCAACAATTACCGAGCCGTCCAATCCGGCGTTCTTGGCGATCTGGCGAATCGGCTCTTCGACGGCTTTCAAAATAATCGCCGCACCGGTTTTTTCATCGCCCTCCAAAGACTCGATCAGTTTTTTGAGTGCCGGAATCGTAGAAAGGAGTGCGACGCCGCCTCCGGGCACGATCCCTTCTTCTACTGCTGCACGGGTCGCGGCGAGCGCATCCTCGATGCGAAGCTTCTTTTCTTTCATTTCAACTTCGGTAGCCGCACCGACATTGATGACCGCAACACCGCCGGCAAGTTTTGCCAAACGTTCCTGCAGCTTCTCTCTGTCGTAATCGGAAGTAGTTTCCGCGATCTGTGCTTTAATTGCGTTTACGCGGGCCTTGATGTTTTCCGAATCGCCTGCGCCGCTGACGATGGTCGTATTGTCTTTATCGACTTTAACCTGTGCGGCCCGGCCGAGCATATCCATCGTAACATCTTTAAATTCATATCCGAGGTCGGAAGAAATGACCGTACCGCCAGTAAGGATAGCGATATCTTCGAGCATTGCCTTCCGTCTGTCGCCGAATCCGGGCGCTTTTACGGCTACGCAGTTGAAAACGCCTTTCAGCTTATTGACGATAAGAGCCGCAAGAGCATCGCCTTCCACGTCCTCGGCAATGATCAGAAGTCTGGCTCCCTGCTGAGCCAACGGTTCGATGATGGGAAGGATCTCCTGCAAATTGGAAATCTTTTTATCGGTGATAAGGATATAAGGGGAGTCGAGCACGGCTTCCATTTTATCGGTATTGGTTACCATGTAGGCGGAAGCATACCCTCTGTCGAATTGCATGCCTTCCACCGTAGTAAGTTCGGTGCTCATGGATTTGC
>CALVXE010000162.1 GCA_944368795.1 uncultured Clostridia bacterium
CTTCAACGGTCATATCAATGAATCCGGCCACGTCCGAAACATCCTGCGTTACCATTTTTGCGCGGGCAAGCGTTTTCGGCTTCTCCAGCGATACCTCAGAGCACTCTACGGGATTGATCAGATGCTTCTTTACTCTTTCCAATTCCGCATTGGTGATCCCTTTGATGGCGATCACTCGCGCGCATTTGATCAGAGGGCGGTTCTTTTGCGTAAGCAATTGTATGCACTGTGCGGCACTGTCTGCACGTTGATCGTACTGCCCCTCTAAAAATGCGATCGCAAAAATTTTATATCCGTTTCCGACCGGAAGTTCTTCGCGGTAAACATTGTCGACGGGAGGTTCGGAAAATACGTTGACGATAGCGCCTTCCAGCTCTTCTTCAGTGATACCTTCGGCATCGTAACGGATAATTTCGCGCAAATCTTCAACCCCGATCCCCAACTGCGTAATTAAATCACCGCGGATCTTTTTGGCTTGCAGATTTTCTTTTTTTTCTACATAAACTCTGTAAATCATATCGGTCTTTACCCTTTTGCGTTATATTTTATACCAATGTCTTTGCGGTATTGCATACCTTCAAACGAGATCTCTTCTACATTTCGATACGCCTTTTTTCGGGCTTCTTCAATTGTCTTTCCCTTCGCACAGACGCCTAAAACGCGCCCTCCGCTTGTCTTCAGCACACCGTTTTCGCGCACGGTACCGGCATGATAGAGAACGACATCCGGATCCAGTTTTCCGATTTTGATCTCTTTCCCTTTTTCATACTTCTGAGGATAGCCGCCGCTCGCGACCACGACGCATACGCATGCCCCTTCTTCCCACTCGATTTTGACATCGGACAAACGTTCGTCCGTAACCGCTTGAAAAATTTCCATCAGATCGGTCTTCAGCATGGGAAGAACGACCTGCGTTTCCGGATCACCGAAGCGAGAATTATATTCAACGACTTTCATTCCGTCGGGCGTGCGCATCAAACCAAAATACAATACGCCCTTAAACGGCCTGCCCTCCGCATTCATCGCGGCCACAGTCGGCAATAATATTTTTTGCATTACCTCTTCTGCGATTTCTTCGGTATAAAAAGGACAAGGAGTAAAAGTTCCCATACCGCCGGTATTCAATCCTTGATCGCCGTCCAATGCGCGCTTATGATCGCAGCTGGGGATCATAGGGATGATCGTTTTTCCGTCGGTAAAAGTCAAAACGGAAACTTCTTCACCGGGAACAAATTCCTTGCCGACCAAAAATTCTTCGACAACGACTTTGTTTCCCGCCGCGCCGAAAGCTTTATCGAGCATGATCTGCTTTAACCCGTCTTTCGCCTCGTTCAAATTTTCGCAGATCAGCACGCCTTTCCCCAAAGCGAGCCCGTCCGCCTTTAAAACGACGGGGAATTTCCCTTTTTCGACGTAAGACAAAGCCGCTTCATAAGTATCGAAGGTTTCGTACGCCGCCGTAGGTATGCCGTATTTCTTCATTAATTCTTTGGCGAACGCTTTACTCGATTCAATCTCTGCGGCACGCCGATTCGGGCCGAACACACGGTGTCCGCCGGCTTCAAGGACATCGGCCAACCCCGCCGCGAGAGGATCATCCGGCGCTATGACCGTATATTCCACATCCCGGTGCTTATCGAGCCACGCGGCAACATCCTGCAGATCCATATAATCTACGTCGACGCATTCGGCAAGTTCGGCGATGCCGGCGTTCCCTTTCATGCAATAAATTTTATCGACAAGCGGACTTTTTGCCAGCGCCGCTACAATGGCGTGTTCCCTTCCTCCGTTACCGATGACCAAGACATTCATTTCAGCTTCCTCAATTCTTTGTTTTTATAATAAATTGGCAATGTTCGTGTGCCGGCGTTCCGCGCCGGCGCACTCTCATTGCAAATTTATTATACTATCTGCGCGCGGCCGTTGCAAGCATCGATGACAGAAAAATCCGATGCCATGTGTACGGATAGCGCCATTCTATTTCAGAATAACACACATATTTGCAAATTCGCAAGGATATACGACACTTTTATCCACTACTATGCGTCGCATAAACCTATAAAAATTTATATTTTAGTGATGGAACAACCGCATACCGGTAAATGCCATGACCATGCCGTATTTATCGCATGCATCAATTACAAGGTCGTCGCGTACGGAACCGCCCGGCTGCGCCACATAGGAAACGCCGCTCTTCTTTGCCCGTTCGATATTATCCGAAAACGGGAAAAACGCATCGCTGCCCAGCGAAACTCCGGAGATTTTAGAAAGATATTCCTTTTGCTCTTCCTTTGTAAAAGGTTCGGGCCGTTCAGAAAAATATTGTTTCCATACGTTCTCGCCCAATACATCTTCGCTCTCGTCGGAAAGATAAATATCGATGATATTATTTTTATCGGGGCGCCCGACACCCTCCGCAAAATGCAGATTTAAAACTTTATCGTGCTGACGCAAATGCCACAGATCCGCTTTCGTCCCGGCAAGCCTCGTACAATGAATGCGCGATTGCTGGCCGGCCCCTACGCCGATCGCCTGACCATCCACCGCGAAGCAGACGGAATTGGACTGGGTATATTTTAAAGTGATCAGCGAAATAATTAAATCCGTGATCGCTTCAGGGGGCAAATGTTTATTCTTAGTAACGATGTTCTGCAACAGCGAAGCATCGATTTTAAACTCATTTCTGCCCTGTTCAAAAGTTATGCCGAATACCTGTTTGCGCTCGATTGGATCCGGCCTGTAATCTTTGTCGATTTTTACAATATTATATCCGCCCTTTCTCTTTGCTTTGAGGATCTCCAAAGCCTTCGGCGTATATGCGGGAGCAATAATACCGTCGGATACTTCCCGCGAGATAATTTTTGCCGTTACCTCATCGCATTCGTCCGAAAGAGCGATCCAATCTCCAAACGAAGACATCCGATCGGTTCCCCGCGCGCGGGCATATGCGCATGCGAGCGGCGAATCGTCCAGGCCCTCAATATCGTCGACAAAACACGCGCGCTTCAGCTTTTCAGGCAGCTTCTTCCCCACGGCCGCACTCGTCGGGCTGACATGTTTGAAAGAGGTAGCGCAAACCATACCGGTATTTTCTTTTACTTCTTTGACCAACTGCCAGCTGTTAAAGGCATCCAAAAAGTTGATATAGCCGGGTTTACCGTTCAAGATCTCAATAGGAAGATCACTTCCGTCCGCCATAAAAATGCGCGAAGGCTTTTGATTCGGGTTACAGCCGTATTTTAACTGAAATTCATTCATAATGGAAATTCTCCCCTTTACTTGTTTTTATTAATCAGCCTGCGTTCATATTTGCCCGTGGCAAGGTCGGTATAGCGCACATACAGAGATATTTTATTTGCCTCGTTCAAATTGTCCCACAGCTGCCGGGTAAACGCATCTATATCATTCGGAATAATCACGCGTTCCGGCTCGCCCGTGAAGGTCGGGATCGGATCGCCGTCGCAGTTGTATGTATGAATAAAATGCCCGATCCCATTCAAAGGCGAATAGGAAAAAGTATATCGGTTGCAGGCGCTCCCCTTTTCATCCGCGCTCTTCAAAATGCTCATTTTATAGGTGAAC
>CALVXE010000163.1 GCA_944368795.1 uncultured Clostridia bacterium
TATCGCCTTTTTCAAGGTCGTCGACAATTCCTTTGTACGATACGGATACGCGCGATTCATCGCCCTCGATATCATCCGTTGTAAAAGTGAATTCATCGCCCTCTTTTAAAGTGATCTTATGATTTTTAAATGTCTTGATGCGAAGTTCGGGCCCTTTTGTGTCCAACATGATCGGCAGGGGAATATTCAATTTTTCACGCACTTTTTTTATAAGTTCGATGTTTTTGGCATGCTCCTCATAATCACCGTGAGAAAAGTTGAGACGGGCCACATTCATGCCGGCGAGAGCCATTTCCGTTAAAGTTTTTTCATTGCGGCATGCGGGGCCGAGGGTGCAGACGATTTTTGTTTTTTTCATACTAAACTCCGAATTACAAAATTTTAAAATTTCTTCCAGCATCTATTTTAGTATTTTTTTTGCAAAAAAACAAGTATTTCAAGGCAAATTTTATTTGACGAATTGTTGATGAAATATTTGACAGAAGGCCTCGTTCGAGAGTATAATAAAACAATCCCGAGTTGATTATACGGTCGCGTGGTCAAAAGCCATGAGGAAAGTCCGAGCATCACAGAGCAGGGCGCCGGATAACGTCCGGTGGAGGCGACTCCAAGGAAAGTGCAACAGAAACAGACCGCAAGCAATTGCAAGGATGGAAAGGGGAGGTAAGAGCTCACCGGCGCTTTGGTAACAGAGCGCGCCGTGTAAACCCCGCCCGATGCAAGATTGGGCAGATGCCGCAAGGGTTGCTCGCCCGGCGTTTGCCGTTAATATCGCTAGAACGCACCGGTAACGGTGCGGCCAGATAGATGACCGTACACGACAGAACTCGGCTTACAGATCAATCTCGGGAGCAAAAATATCATCAAGCGTCTCAACACGCGGAAACCGCCTTTCATCGGGCGGTTTTTTATATTAAACGGATATGCTGTTCGCAAGTTCCTTGGCCGGAAAACAGGGCAAACAGTTCGGAGGCGAACATATCTTTCTCGTTGACCGTTTCCGCTGTTTTTGTCAGTTTCAAATAGTCGCTTCTGCGCGCTAAGACGGGATAAGCCGAGCGGTTAAAACAGCGCAGCATCTCGTCTGCCCGTTCTTTCTTTACGGCCAGTATCCGCAAATACAGAGGCGCGCGCAAACTTTTGCGTACGGTTTCTTCGTCGATACCGATTACGGCCGCGGCTAAAATGCGCTGAATGCGCGAAGAGATGTATCGCTTGGTCGTGGCTTTCTGAATAAAAATATCGTAATCGGGGTTTGTCTTTACGAGCGATTTTATGCGGTTTTCCAACCCTTCTGTACAATCGACGATCTTTTTTAATTGCTCTGCGGGTGTAGCCAAAGCCGAATACAAGGCGATTTTTTTATAGAAGACATCGGAAACCGCATTCCTCAGATCCGATTCGACGTAAACCGGGATATTTTTCTTTACCGTCTTTATTTTTCCGTTGCGTACGGCGGAGCGGATGGCGGAGGCGGAAGAAAAATTTCGGTACAGTTTTGTGTCGGAATGCGCGGCGCCTTCCCGCAAAACGGGTAAAATTTCAGCCTGGCTTTGCATGCGCAATAAAGCCTTTTGGTACTCAACGCCCAAAATATTGTTCGGAGATTGAATGAGTGCGGCTTCGTCTTTGCCTACGGCCTCCAGGCTTTCAAATTTAGCGCGGGTCAAACTTTTTCCCGTTCGCAGTTGCGCGTATAATCTTTGTTTGAACCCCTTCGGTTCGCGGAGCAAAATATCGGCGGCAGAACGGAACAGGTTTTCGTCGCCGCTTTCGCTGCCGAATGCTAATTTTTCGAAATCGGGCAGAGAATTTAACAGTTTTATTGCGCCGGAAGCAAAAATTTCCGCGGGGGCAACGGCATATACGGCGGGAAGTTCGATAACGGCGTCCGCACCCGCGCGGATCGCATGTTCTGCGCGGGTGTATTTATCGAGAATGGCCAATTCGCCGCGTTGAGTAAAATTGCCGCTCATTACGCATACGATTGCGTCGCAGTCGCTTTTCTTTTTCGCTTGTTCGATCAAAAAGGCGTGCCCGTTATGAAAGGGATTGTATTCGCAAATTATGCCGCAAATTTTCATTTTTCAGTTTAAAACCTTTACTTTTATTTTTGAATGCTATATAATATAAAATGGTTATCGAAGGGGCGGCAGAGCAAGGAAGGAATTCTGCTCATATTATACCTTGTTTTCGATAAAAAATAAAGTTTTTGAGGTAAAGAATTTTATGGCAGGTTTTTTTGACAAAGTCAAAGAAAAATTTTCTGAGCTGAAAGAGAAGGTGGAAGAAATCAACGGCGTAAAAGAAGACGTTGAAGACATGAAAGACAGCGTTGACGAGATGAAGGAAGCGGCAGCGCAAATAAAAGAAAAAATCGATAAAAACCGAGAAGAAAAGCCGGATGAAAATCCTTTCTTGACGAAAATTAAAAAACGTGCCGCCAAACTGAATAAACGCATAGTGTTGTGCGAGGGGGAAGACAGCCGCGTGGTTACGGCTGCAGCGGCAGCCGTAAAAGAAGGAGTCGCAAAAATCGTATTGTTGGGGGATGCGGATCAAATCAAAAAAGAAAATCCGAACGTAGATCTTTCCGGCGTTGAAATTGTAAATCCTGCCGTTAGCGAGAAGCGTGCCGAATATGCAGCTCTTCTGTATAGCCTGCGGAAGGCAAAGGGCATGACGGAAGAAGAGGCGGATAAATTATCGTACGACAATACCTATTTCGGCGTACTCATGGTGAAGGCAGGCGATGCCGACGGGCTTGTTTCCGGCGCATGCCACTCAACGGCGAATACTCTTCGCCCCGGGCTGCAGATCGTCAAAGCCGCGCCGGGCGTTCCGCTGGTTTCCAGTTTCTTTCTTATGATAGCCCCGGCGGGAGGAAATCAGTATTGTGAAGACGGGGCGTTCATCTTTTCCGATTGCGGATTGAACGAAAATCCTACAAGCGAACAGCTTTCGGATATCGCGATCATTTCCGCCAAGACGGCCGAAAAGATCGCCGGTCTTTCCCCGAAGGTGGCAATGCTTTCGTTTTCGACCAAGGGCAGTGCCAAGCATGACGACGTAACGAAAGTGGCTACGGCGTTTGCGCTCGCCAAAGAAAAGGCTCCGACGCTCGATATCGACGGAGAAATGCAGCTTGATGCGGCGATCGTGCCTTCCGTAGCGAAGTCGAAGGCTCCCGGGTCAAAGGTCGCAGGGCACGCAAACGTACTGATTTTCCCCGATCTCGATGCGGGCAATATAGGTTATAAACTGACGGAACGTTTGGGCGGGTTTATGGCAGTCGGTCCTGTTTGTCAGGGTTTTGCTAAACCGATCAACGATCTTTCAAGAGGGTGCAAGGCGGAAGATATCGTTGCGGTTGTCGCCATTACGGCGCTGCAAGCGGTGAGCGAATAATAAATTGAAGGAGTTGCGCTGATGAAAATTTTGGTTGTGAATGCCGGCAGTTCTTCCTTGAAGTATCAGCTTTTTGATATGGATACCGAGTCTGTAATTGTGAAAGGCGGCGTGGAAAGGATCGGTATCCGCGGTTCTGTTTTGCGGCATAAGACGGAGAAAGGCGAAAAGGTCATTGAGCAGGATATGCCGAACCATAAGGTCGCAATGCAGCTGGTTTTAAATGCTCTTGTCGATCCGGAATACGGGGTCTTGCGTTCTATGTCGGAAATCGATGCGGTCGGGCATCGGGTGCTGCACAGCGGCGGAGATTTTGATCGTTCCGTCTTATTCTCCGAAGAAGTGTTGCAGGTCTGCAAAAAGAATGCGGAACTTGGCCCTCTGCATATGCCGGCAAATATTTTAGGAATGGAAGCGTGCCGGGAGGTCATGCCGAATACGCCGATGGCACTCGTCTTTGATACGGCTTTCCATGCAACGATGCCCGCGCGC
>CALVXE010000164.1 GCA_944368795.1 uncultured Clostridia bacterium
CGGAACAACACGCAGCGATTTTTTGGCAGCTTGCGGAACAAGCTTTGAAGAAAGCAACCGGGGTGGGTGTAACAACCGGCGATTACAGCGACAACGACGCGCAAATGTTTTTTGCTTTTTATCTGGAACAAACAGCTGAAAATTCTTCTTTTTCAGGCAATGTGTATTCAAAATTCAATCGTGCCGACGGAGGAGACTGGGGTTTGATCGGTTTTGAAAGCGGCAGCGTCTGCCGTTTATCGTCTGCATTCTTTAATAACAATGTAAACGGTTATAAAGATACGAGATGGAATGGTTATCAAGCGAAACCAGATGATACCATATTTGATAGAAGAAGATATAAACAAGATGTACCCGATCCGTATCTGAATATGACGCTTAAAACGATTGTAAAAAATGTGGATCCCGCATCTTTTACTGAAGTAGAAAAAGATCATTTGCAAAAACTGACCGAGGAGGGTTTTTGCGGTGTACGCAGCGACGGCACTGTATTTGTGAATGCTCTTGTGTTTCAAAACGATATGAGAAATCAACTGCATGAATATTTGAATACAATGCCCGAATATATTTCTCTTTTAGAAAACATGCATGGTTTTATTGACACTGTAAAAGAAATTATTTCTCGTTATTCCAATAAATATTTACAGGATGATTTTGAATATTACGCTGCAATGTCTATTGTCGAATTGCGCTCCGTACTATCGCGTCTTTGGAAAGATAAAGGTTTTTATACAGGTGAAAGCGCTCAATTTTTCGCATTTACTGTTGAGTAAAAACACAATATCTAAGCGGAGATATGATATTCTCGTTTTGAATCTCAAACAAGACTTTGCAAACTGAGCTTCCTTATTTTACCACCTTTCCCTCCCCGGAACGATTCATTGTTTGCATTGTCAATTGATTGACTGATGTAGCTGTCTTATTTTGTGCGATACGAGTAAAACCGCCTTTCACTTCCGAAGCCTATGTCCTAATTTTCGTCAACTATAAAAAGTTTGTTTATCGTACCATCCAAATTCTTTACATTGGTGTTTTTCGTAAATGCTTGTGTAAAGATACAGGTACACGTTGCAGTCCAGCCACGAAATAAGGGCATGGCATCTTTTTAGTCTCTATAGCACATAAAAACATCATTGAGGTCTACCTTACAGGTTTGGATCTCAATGATGTTTTTTGTTTTGATCTTTATGTTCAGTTTTGTTTGCGGCAAATTTGTTTTCGCCTTTCATATTCACACAAGACGATCCCCAATAGACAAAAGATGATTCACTTGCGCTTTTGGTTCATCTATGATAGAATAAAAGCGAAAAATATCATGAAAGTGTGATCCGATATGGATGGAGCTGAATGAAAAATCACTCCGCGTTGCAAAATCTATTCTATTCAATACATCCTTCCATTAAAAAATTGAGTTGAGTATCTTTTTTGTCTTTATCTTTTTGTATAAGGAGAACATATCATTATGAAAGATTTTATCATACGACGCGCTACCACAAACGACATTCCCACCATCCGTTCTCTGCTTTATCAAGTAAACCAAATTCACCATGAAGTCCGGCCGGATCTGTTCAAATCGGCCGCAAAAAAATATACCGATGAAGAGCTTGAAAAAATCCTATGTAATGATCAAACACCGGTATTTGTCGCACAAACAAATGATCAAGTCGTGGGATATGCATTTTGTATCCACCAACAATATATCAACGACAACAACATGACGGATATCAAAACACTTTACATTGATGACCTATGCGTAGATGCATCCATGCGCGGCAAACACATTGGGCGTGCGCTTTATGAATATGTTGTTGCATATGCCAAACAATGGGGCTGTTACAACGTCACATTAAACGTATGGGCAGATAACAAAAAAGCACTTGGTTTTTATCAAGCCATTGGTTTGCACGTTCAAAAGATCGGGATGGAAACCATTCTTTTTTCAGATCATAACTGCACAAACGAATCTCATGATAGTGATCGTGCTTCACATTTCAGCATCCGATCATAAAACAGAAATCGGGGTGTCCTCTTAAAAGAGGGCACCCCGATTTCATTGGTATCTCATGTTATTCTGTGAAAGCTGTACCATATTTGTCATGCAGAGGATTTGATTCTTGATATGTTGAAACAACAACCAGCAAGTCTGCAGTTCTTCCTGTTCCGTGTGTATGTCAGCATCCCATCCATTTTATTTTTTCATCCTACCGTTGCTTCATTTCAGCAACCGGTTTGCTTTTTTAATATGCTCTGATTCTCCCCGCTGCATGTCTTGCGCTTCATACAACGGTCTGACACATTCTTCGATCACCGTTGCAATGGTATCGATCGAATCCTTGCAATTTGTATGCAGCCATTCCCGAATAATAGCCGCAATGCCCTCGATATAATAAGCTATATAATATTTATGAAAGATATCCGAAATTTCAAACCTTGCTAAAATCGGCTCAAGAATGTGGTCTTTTAAGTAACGGTATTTCGTATGGACTTGCATACCGTACGGATTGCGAAAAGATGCACGATAGACATGTTTGTTGTCATATACAAACTGCAGATACGGCCGCAAATAATCTTTTGTGATCAGAACAAGGTTATTTAAATCTTTTTCAGAAATTTGGTCAGCAAACTCTTTCTTGCTTTTTGTAAAATATGATAAAAATCGTTCATTGACCGATTCCATTGCTTCATTTACCAAATCTGCAATCGATTCATAATGCAGATAAAAGGTGGATCGGTTTACCCCGGCTTTTTCACAGATTTCCTTAACCGTAATGTATTCCAAATCCTTTTTTTCTAACAAAGCAATCAATGCCTCATCCATACGGAGGGCGGTATT
>CALVXE010000165.1 GCA_944368795.1 uncultured Clostridia bacterium
TTCGATGGGCGGGCGCAGCGAGAGCGGAAGGGGATAATTCCAAGGCGCAGCGATCAGCGAAAGGCCGTACGGAACGGATATTGTAAAGCACTTTGCAGGAAACTGTGCGACGGAAGTGCGGACGCGTTTCGGGCGGGTAAGCCCCTTTAACCGCCGCAGAAAATAGGATATTTCCGAAAGGACCAGGCCTGTTTCGGTCATGTAGGATTCGTACGGAGACTTGCCCAAGTCGCTTTGCAGGGCCTCTTCGATTTGGTTTTGGTTTTGCCGAATTGCGTTTTGCAGGGACCGAAGCGAAGACAGGCGAAAGTTTACGTCCAGAGTCTTTCCGCTGTCAAAAAAAGTTCTTTGCCGCTGTACGAGCTGATCGATTTCCATGGCCGAGTCCTCCAAAATTGTATCGCTGCCGCTGTATGTACTGTAGAATCCGCTTTCTCTTTGCCTTATTATAGCGCATGACATCGAAAAAGTCAAAGCGTAAAGCAAGGCTCTTTTCGGCGTAAGCCCGTTGCAAACGGCTATTAAAAGAACTGTAAGCAGTTGCGGATGGATTGCTTGCCGCAGAACGTCCCTTCGCCCGTGCGTGAGAAGCAGAAGCTCGTTTATCGGCTTCAGAAGCGGCGGATTCTGCCGATCGGTTGCCGGAATGTGCAGAACGCCTGAAGGCAGACGTTGCGGCGTTGCCGCCTTGATGCAGAGCAGCCATAGGCTGTAACGAGAACGGCGGTCGGCCCGTTTGTATTTTGCGGCTGAAGCGATGAGCCGGACACGCCGGAAAGGGATTTTTGGATCATTGCGGAAGAAAGGACGAACTTTTCCCGTGAGAGGAATTTTTATGCGAAAGCATCCGACGGAAATCGAAGAAATGCGCTTTTTCGGCAAATCAATACCACCGTTGAACCGGCGTTTTGCACAGACCTTAAAGTGTAAACCGGCAGCCAACCCGTTAACGGGGAGTGCTTTTGTTATAGCGTATTATAGCGCGGCACTCTTGTAA
This sequence comes from uncultured Clostridia bacterium, assembly GCA_944368795.1. Lineage (GTDB taxonomy): Bacteria > Bacillota > Clostridia > Christensenellales > Borkfalkiaceae > Borkfalkia. The sequence goes on from CALVXE010000165.1 coordinate 998, forward strand.
AACGGATCCTTGTGCTATATTCAAATTATATATTATCATTATCGATAAAATCTACTTCGATAATTGTTAAAAACTGCTGAAGTATATTTTATCTTCCCCCGGTAAAACCGGGGGTCTTTTAAACTAATGCGCAAAAAAATCGGATGGCGCAAAAAAATTTGCTTTGCGCCATCTCATGATTACGATCAAAAATGCGGGACGAGAGAAAGCCGAGATCGGTGAAGATCGGAAGACAAACGGTATCGGTCGATGCGGCGCTGCCGAGAAGAGGCGGAGCCGAAAAAATACAGAAAAAGACACGCCTTCGAACAAACTTTGCGATAGCATCCGCTCCCGCATCCGCATCCGCTTCCGCTTCCGCTCCCGCTTCCGCTCTCGCATCCGCTCCCGCATCCGCTCCCGCTTCCGCTCTCGCTTCCGCTCTCGCTTCCGCTCTCGCTTCCGCTCTCGCTTCCGCTCTCGCATCCGCTCCCGCATCCGCTCCCGCATCCGCTCTCGCTCCATGTACGAGTTGCTCTGCAAGAACGTTCACAGACAGGTTCTGCCGAAGCAAGAGAGAATTCCAGGACTTGGCGCGGCTGAAAAGGCGCAAGATGCGGCATAAAAGCGGGTTCTGCGAAGAAGCTGGGCGATGATTTTGTTATGGCGGCGGGTTGGGGCTGCGGGCGTAAAACAGCCGCAACGGAAAAATATCAAGAACAAAACCAAAGCGGCCGTTTGGCCGTTTTTTGAGACGCCGACGAGCGATTGACCCTGAAGTATCAAACGGCGAGTTGTGTCTCTGCGGCTTTTGCCGTATAGGACGCGAGGGCATCGGAGATGATATCCGCCATTTTATAGACCAGATTCAGGCGCGTCAAGTTCAGAAGTGAGTAATTGAAAACGGATTTTTCGGCAACGATTCCCAAAATCCCTACATCCCCTACCCTCGCCAGCTTTTTATTGGCGCCTGCGCCGGGTTTTAGACCGTTGGAAGTAATCTTGATCAATCCGATATCGCCGGCATCTCCGACCGCGGCATCCACGGCGATGACGGGGCTTTGCGGATGCGTTTCCTGCAGAAAAGCATTGATATATTTGACTTCTTTTGCGGTGATCGTGCGCTTCAGAGTGCCATAAACAAAGACGCCGGGCGCTTTTTTTTCGCAAAGCATTGTGCCGCAGATCGGGCCCAGACTGTCGCCGATCGCCAGATCGCTGCCGATGCACAGAATAACGGGCGGTTTTTGTTTCTGTTTTAAAACATGGTCGATTGCAATGACAATGCCGGAAGGCGCCATTTTGTTGAAAACATTGAAACTGTAGTCCATAAATACCATTTTCCTGTTTTTTTGAAAAAAGTATTGCCCGAACCTATGAATTTTAAACCGCCAACAGAAAATCGAGGCGCTGTTCGTTTTAAATGACAGGAAATTTTGTAAAAATGTGAATTGATTGTGGATAAGATATAAAAATGTGGATAAACTGACTTTAAGCGCATAAAAAAATTAAGGTGCGCCGCTGTTTTTAGATTAGTTATCCACATTTTTATAGATAATTGTGCACAAATTGGCATAAATAATGGCTGAAAGAAATTTGGCGGGCGCATTTTACAATTGTTTTGCGTCTGAAAAGGATTATTGCGCTGCAAGTTATACACAATGATATAAAAGAATGTGCATAACTTCGAGCCGGACGCCTGTTTGCCGAGAGACGGTCTGCTTTAGTGCTGCAATGCGCCATAGCTATGTGCATATTCTTAGCGCCATAATAATATTGTTGCGCTCAGAGCAAGGAACTTTTTGGCGCATTGTTATCTAATCAGCGCTTAATTTTATTGCCGATTTATGCGTTTAATAAATTATTAAGCGCAATATATTTCAGCGTTTATAAATAAATTTGCGCTTGAAAAATTTCGCCGGATTTCCACTGCTTTTATTCCGATAATCTTTATAAAAAAATGCGAATATATTTGCGTACACATTTTGATATTGCGCCAATTAATTTAGTGCATAAAAAATTTGTTGCGTACGTATCCATTTATAAGCTTACGATGAATTATTTGCCTGATTTTATGGCGATTTTTCGGAACTATTTTGGCGCACAAAAATTTTAAACAAAAATAGTTCGGGCGAGCGGAAATTTTCTTAAAAAATGGGCTGAAATTGCCCTTTTTAAGTAAAAATAAGAGTGTTTTTAAAGCCGTATTTTATAACTGAAAACAGCTAAAAAACGGCTGGCGCATGGCCATTTTTCGGCCTTTTTTGCCGATTTTTATGATTTTTGACGTTTTAAAAAAGCCTCTCAGGCGGTCTGAGACAGAATAATTTTTAAAAACAGCAAAAAATCTGGCTTTAAAACACGTGATTTTGGATAAAATTCAGAGCTTTTCCGGTGAAAAGTGATCCAATTTGAAGAATATGGCAGTTTTATTTGTTTGCTTTTGCGATTTGGCTGTCCAAAGCTGTGGTTTTTATAAAGAATATATATACGCAAGCTGTTTTTTATAGTATGTTCATCTGCGT
>CALVXE010000166.1 GCA_944368795.1 uncultured Clostridia bacterium
GTAATCGGAAAATTCGGTCGCCCAAAGTCCGTAGCGCCCCTCATGCTGTTCTTTGTCAAGAATTTCGGAAGGAGCTTCCTGCGACCATTCCGTCTGCAGTCCGTTCCAGTCGGAAGCCTTCGAAGACGCAGCCGTACGAACGACGGCCGTCTCCGCCCCGTAAAAGCGCTGTATCGCCTTTGAAGGCGCAAAACTGCTGGTGCTCGTACTGATGGATGACGTGATCAGAATGCCGTCTTTATAATCTTTGCTGCCCACAACGTTCTGGGTAACGTTGACCGCCCCGAACAGTGCCGAAGCTTTGGCCGTCGAAACGTTTTCCGTATGATATGACTCGCGCGACAACAGCCTGCCGATAATATAGCCGACGTTCTCCAGTCCCGTATGATCGGTCGGCAAACTGCCGTCGTCCGGCGGCGTCAAACAGATGCTCTTGCTCTCCGCGGGCGCCGCGCTCTTGCCGTCCGCTCCCGTATTGCTGCAAGCAAACAAAAATGTTACGCCCAGCGCTATGATCAGCAGAAGCGCCGCGGCGGCGATCAAAAATTTCTTCTTACGTGTAAATCTTTTTTTGACCTTCATACTATAAACTCACCGTATTGTCATTTATTTTCATGACAAAATTATTATATATATTTGCGGCGGCTTTGTCAAATAAATCATGGAAATTTATGACATTTCATTACAAATATTCTCTTATTCCGTACTTTTCGTCGAAAAATGCATAAAAGGGCGGACGCCCTTTCCGGACGTCCGCCTCTTGCCGAACCCATCGGTTTTATTTTTCTTTTGTCTCGCATTCCGTCTCCTGCAGCGGTTCTTCCTCCGTTTTCCGAAGAGCGCGCGCCGCGACGGGCTGCTGTTTCGTGAGATACCCTTCCACCGCCGTCTCGACTGCCTCATTCATCTGTCCGAACGGCTTAAACAGTTCGCCGAGCTGTCCCTGATCGGGCTTTTTCGTAAACAGAGAGACGATCGGAACGATCGCAAACCCGGCGATCATCGTCCACGACCCCACATAGATGGAGGAGCTGAACAGATATTTGTAGATAAACGAATCCAGGAACGATTGCGGCAAAGAAGAAGCGGAGAGAGAAATCACCAGCGCCGCGACGCTGGCCGCCACGCCGAATATGAAACAGGCCCAACAGCTTGCCTTCGTCGTCTTTTTCCAGTACAGGCTGAACAGATACGGCGCCAAAAAGGCTCCCGCCAGCGCTCCCCAGCTTACCCCCATCATCTGCGCGATAAAGGCGAGCTGGAATTCTTCATATATGATGGCGATCACCGCACTGATCACAATAAAGGCGGCGATAAACGCGCGTATCAAAACCATTTGGCTTTTATGGCTGAGATCCTTTTTGATCCCGCCTTTTATCAGATCGAGCGTCAATGTCGAACTTGAACTCATCACGAGCGAAGAAAGCGTGCTCATCGACGCCGAAACGACCAAGATCAATACAAGCGCTATGAGGATCGCCGGCAGGCTCTGCTGCAGCATCGTCGGAATGATCGTATCATACGCCGGGGATGAATCGGTAACAAACAATCTTCCGAATCCGCCCAGAAAATAGCAGCCGCCCGCAACGACCAGCGCGAACACCGTGCTCACGATCATGCCCGTCTTGACGGAATTCTCGCTCTTAATGGAGTAAAATTTCTGGACCATCTGCGGCAGCCCCCATGTCCCGAGACTGGTCAGCAAAACGACCATGATCAACCCGTACAGATCCGGCCCGAAAAATGAGACGTACGCCCCGTTCAGATCTCCCGCCGGGATCTGCGAAAGCTGCGCAAGTGCCTCGCTCAGTCCGCCCTTGCTCATCAACACGGCGGCAACGATGATAACGATGCCGAACAGCATGATCAGGCCCTGAATAAAATCGTTCCATACCGTCGCCATATAGCCGCCGACCAGCACATAAACGGCCGTTACCGCAGCCATGATCACAATGCAAACCCAATACGGGATATCGAACGCCATCGCAAACAGCGTGCCCAACCCCTTATAAAGGGAAGCCGTATACGGGATCAGAAATATAAAAATGATTACGGAAGCCGCGATTTTCAGCTTATCGTCTTTAAACCGTTTGCCGAAATAATCGGGCATCGTTGCAGAGTCCAATTGCTGCGTCATAACGCGGGTACGGCGCCCGAGCACCGCCCATGCAAGCAGGGAGCCGATCAGCGCGTTGCCGATGCCGATCCATGTCGCCGCAACGCCGAAATTCCAGCCGAACTGCCCCGCATATCCGATAAATATGACCGCAGAAAAATAGGAAGTTCCGTAAGCAAACGCCGTAAGCCACGGCCCGACGGAGCGCCCGCCGAGGACGAACCCGTTCACCGATTTTGCTCTTCGGCTGTTTTTTACGCCGATAAAGATCATCACCGCAAAATATGCCAGCAGAATCCCTATGTATAATATAACTTCCATTTTTCCTTCCTCTTCACTCGAATAAGAATATTTATACGAACTTAGGAATAATTATACATTTATTCACTCTGCTTGTCAATAGTTTTTTCCCATATTTTTCAAAACAGCTCCGGCTTCGCATTTTGATGAGGGCAAATTTTGTAATTCTATTGCTTTCACCGAAAAATCATGATATACTCTATCTGTAAAAGAAGCGCGCCCAGCCCTGCAGTGCGGCGCGCTTCAATGAAATAAGGAGGGAAATTGCCATGAAGAAAGGCAAAAACGCACTCGCCGTGCTCGTATGCGCAGTTCTGTGCTTTGCCGCTTTCGCCGCCTGCGCGGATGCGGGCCCGGGAAAAAGCACCCTGCTGCGAAGCGCCGCGGCCGCACAGGAATTTTCATACTCCGAAAGCAAAACGGAAAATTTTGCAGAGATCGCGGCCGGCGCCGACAGCTTTGCAGCTTCCTTCACGGCCGCCGCTTTTCAAAACAATCCTGCGGCAGAAAACTTCGCCGTTTCCCCC
>CALVXE010000167.1 GCA_944368795.1 uncultured Clostridia bacterium
TCATTGCACCGGTTGAAATGGCAGGAATATGATATGTCTCGCTGACAATTTCCGCCTGCGTACCTTTTCCGGCACCGGGCGCGCCCAAAAACATAATCTTCATGTTGTGCCTCTCTTTAATCCAGGAAACCTTTGTAATGCCGCAATGTCATCTGCGCCTCAATGTCACGCGCCGTTTCCTGAACGACACCGACAACGATCAAAAGCGAAGAGCCACTGAACGCCAGAATTGAGACAGAAGAAGACAAGAACATATTGATGATCAGCGGAACCACAGAAATAATGCTCAAGAAAATTGCACCGATTAAAGTGATTTTGTTGAGAATTTTCTTGATGTAATCCGCCGTCGGTTTTCCCGCACGAATGCCTAAAATAAAGCCACCGTTTTTCTTCAAATTGTTGGCAACCTCCACGGGATTAAAAGAAATCGCGCTGTAGAAGTATGCAAAAGCAATAAGCAGCAGGAAATAAATCAAAGAATAGAACCAAGATTCATAGGAGAAGAAGTGCCAGATTCCAATCATGGTATCTGCGCCAGCCAATGTTGCAATGGTTGTAGGCAGAGAAACGATGGAAGAAGCAAAGATGATAGGCATAACACCGTTCATGTTCACTTTGATCGGAAGCGTGGTGTTCTGTCCGCCATACATTTTGCGTCCGACAACTTTTTTCGCATATTGCACCGGCAAACGGCGTTCTGCGTTGGTGACTTCCAATACAAAGAAGATCACAACCACCAGCACAACAATGACAGCCAACGTAATCAGAATAGCCGTCCAAGCGGAACTTGCATTCAAGACATACTGAGAAAAGATTGCAGGCAGACGGGAAATGATATTGACAAACAGAATCAAGGAAATACCATTGCCAATACCAAATTCATTGATACGTTCCGCCATCCACATAATTAACGATGCACCTGCACAATAAGAGGCGACAATGACGACGCCGATAAAGGCAGAAGGAACGTTTTCTACCGTCTCTACCGCATTGTATCCGGAACCGGAAATAATGCGGTAATAACCGTAGCTGGTAATCAAGCTTAAAGCAACCGTCAAATAGCGTGTAATGCGATTGATCTTCCGCGGACCTTCATCACCATCTTTTGCCATACGTTCCAGTGCAGGAATGGCAATGGTCAAAAGCTGGATCACGATAGAAGCCGTGATATACGGGGTGATGGACAATGCGAACAGCGTTGCATGGGAGAATGCGTCACCACTCAGTAAGTTAAAATACTCAAACAACGAACCGCTCGCAGCATTTGCAAAAGATTGAAGTGCTTCAGCACTGACAAACGGCACGGGAATCTGAGCGCCCAAACGATAAAGGATCAGAATGAGCACGGTGAACAGCAGCTTTTTGCGCAGATCAGGAATCCGAAATGCGATATTCAGTGTTCCAAGCACGTCAAATCACCTCGCACTTTCCGCCGGCTGCTTCAATTTTTTCCTTGGCAGTTGCAGTGAATGCCGTTGCTTTGACAGTCAACTTTTTGGTCAATTCACCGTTACCCAGAATTTTCAGCCCATCCAGACTTTTCTTTTCCATTCCGGCAGCCTTCAATGCGGCCGCATCAACAGTTGCACCATCTTCAAAACGATTCAGTGCGCCAACGTTGATCGTCACATATTGTACGGCAAAACGATTGTGAAAACCTCTCTTCGGCAATCTGCGATATAACGGAATCTGACCGCCCTCGAAACCGGGTCTGACGCCGCCGCCGGAGCGAGCATTTTGTCCCTTATGTCCCTTGCCTGCTGTTTTCCCGTTACCGGAGCCTGCACCGCGTCCTTTGCGGTAAACGTCTCTGACAGAGCCCTCAGCAGGAGAAAGTTCATGAAGTTTCATTGCTTTTCCTCCTTATTTCAGATATTATCAACGGCAACCAAATGACCGATCACTTTCAGTTTGCCGGCGAGGACTGCATCATCAGCATGTTCCATGCTGTCACCGATCCGATGCAATCCCAGCGATTTTGCGGTGGCTTTCTGATTGGGTTTTGCGCCGATCAGACTTTTTTGCAGTGTGATCTTTACCTTTTTTTCCATGGTTGAAAGCCTCCCTTACTTCAGCGTTTCCGCAGCAACCCCGCGCATGGCAGCGACCTGATCCGCCGTACGCAACGTGGAAAGACCTGCAAACGTCGCTTTCACAACATTAATCGGGTTGTTGCTTCTCAAACATTTCGTCCGAATGTCTTTGATGCCAGCCATATCCATGACGGCACGCACTGCGCCACCCGCGATAACGCCGCTACCGGGAGCAGCGGGTTTCAGCAGTACCTTGCCGGCGCCGAATTCACCAATGACTTCGTGCGGAATGGTAGTACCTTTCAAAGATACGGTAATCATATTCTTTTTTGCATCTTCAATGCCTTTTTTGATTGCATCCGGAACCTCTGCGGCTTTGCCCAGACCGTAGCCGACATGGCCGTTTTCATCGCCGACCACCATCAGTGCTGCAAACCGTGCAATACGGCCGCCTTTGACCGTCTTGGAGACACGTCTCACAACGACCAGCTGCTCTTTGAGTTCCAATGCATTCACGTCGATCTTATTAACCATGTTATCCTCCTGCTCAGAACTTCAGGCCGGCCTGACGCGCTGCGTCAGCCAATGCCTGGACACGTCCGTGATAAAGGTATCCACCGCGGTCAAACACCACGTTTTCAATGCCTTTTTCCACAGCTCTCTTTGCGATGGTCTCACCGATCTTTGCCGCAGCGTCTTTATTGCCGCCATTTCCCTCGAAAGCAGCTTCGAGCGTGGATGCAGAAACCAGTGTGACACCCTTGGTGTCGTCAATGATCTGAGCATAAATATTTTTCTCAGAACGATACACAGCCAGGCGCGGGCACGTAGCAGTGCCGGAGATTTTTGCGCGAAGACGTTTATGTCTCTTCAAGCGCTGTGCATTGCTGTCTTTTCTTGAAACCATGCTGTTCTACTCCTTTCTTTATTTGCCGGCCTTACCGGACTTGCGACGGATGTGTTCATCCGCATATTTGATACCTTTGCCCAGATACGGTTCCGGAAGTCTCTTTTCGCGAATAATCGCTGCAATCTGACCTACGGCCTGTTTGTCAATGCCTTTGACCACAATTGTGTTCTGGTTGGGCACATCAAACGTAATACCGTTCTCCTCAGAAATTTCAATTCCGTGAGAATAACCCAGGCTCAGCTGTAATTTGTTGCCCTGTTTTGCGGCTCTGTAACCGACGCCGTTGATTTCCAGCGTTTTGGAATATCCCTCCGTCACGCCGACCACCATATTGTGCAAGAGCGAACGGGTCAAACCGTGCAGCGCTCTGTGCGTTTTTTCATCATCCGGACGCGTGACATGCACA